>NZ_BAAGZM010000502.1:0-3197 GCF_054778495.1 Hymenobacter agri | reverse complement strand
CGCGGCGGCGCCAATGGCCGCTACCGGTACCTCGCCCCGGTACCAGGCCCGCAACGCATCGAGCCAGGCAGCGGCCGAGTCGCGCAGCACGATATCGTGGCCGTCGCGCACGGCAATTCCTTCGGCGCCCAGGGTAGTGCTCAGAATGGCTTTGCCCAGCGCCATGCCCTCGATGATTTTGATGCGCATGCCGCCGCCGCTCAGCAGCGGCACCAGCATCAGCTCGTACTGCTGCATGAAGGCGGTGGCCGAATCGACGAAGCCATGCACCACCACGCCATCGGTGCGGGGCTTCAAAAGCTCTTCAGGTGTACCGCTGCCGGCTACGTGCAACTCTACATCGGGCATTTCGGCATGCACGGCAGGCCACACTTCGCGCAGCAGCCAGTGCAACCCTTCGAGGTTGGGCAGCCAGTTCAGCGAGCCCAGCATGAATAGCGTGCGCGGCTTGGGCTTGATGGTTGGGTCGGGCTGGAAGCGGCTCAAATCGGCCCCGGCCGGAATGAACACCACCGGCTCGGGGCAACCCAGTGCCCGCAGCCGCCGGGCATCGTCGTCGGTGATGGCGGCTACCGCGTCTACGCGGTGCAGCATCCACTTCTCGAACTTTTTTAAACGCGCAGCCATGTCACGTAGATACCATCTCTTCAATGGGTTGCCTGTACGTCCCGCCAACATTTCCCAGATGGAATATTCAACGTTGTGTGCCCGCAGTACAATTGGCGGCAAGTAGTGGCGAGCTGGAATTTTTCCGCTTACCCCTTCTTGGGTTAGAAATCCAGCATACCAAGCAGCGAATGTTCCTTCCATCTGTATCAAATCAAAGGATTGAGATAGCAACAACTCCACCAGCTTCTCCCCCACCGCGGCACTTATAAAACGCTCCACGATGTAGGGCTGCCGGCTCAGCAGCAGGTTCTTCAGCGCCTTCAGCGGCGACAGGTCCGTGTTCACGTCCACCGTTAAGAGCCGGAAATTAGGGCCGAGGTGAGCTAGCGCATCGGCCGGCTGGTGGTGCTTGGGCGTGTTGATGGCCAGCATCGTGACGCGGTGCCCGGCCTGCACGAGGCCCGCCGCCACGTCGTACATGGCAATGGCCCCGCCGGTAGTAAGCGGAAACGGCACGCGCGGACAAACTTGCAGAAGGTGCACTGTGGGGAAGGGTTGAATTTTAAGGGTTGAGTTTTGAATGTTGAGGGTTGAATGCTTGGCAGGCTGCGACCGGGCCGAACTAAGAAATTCAACCTTCAACATTCAAAACTCAACACTTCTTACAGTTGGCGGAAGCGGACTTCGAAGGTTTCAATCTGTTCTTCGCTGCCCAGTACCAGCAGCACGTCGCCGGGGGCCAGCACGTAGTCCACGGGCGGGCTCACGAGCAGCGAGCCATCGGCCTGGCGCAGGCCGATAATGGTGGCCCCGGTGATGGAGCGCACGTCCATCTCGCGAATGCTACGGCCTTGCAAGTCCTTGCGCAGCTGCTGGAAACTCATTTCTTCGAGCCGCAGCTTGTCGGCGCTCAGGCCCGAAATAAGGTCGAGAAAGCGAATGACTTCGGGGCGCACCACGAGGTTGGCCATGTGCGAGCCGCCGATTTCGTCGGGCATCACCACCGAATCAGCACCTGCTGAAATCAACTTGCTTTCGGAGGTTTTTTGGGAGGCGCGGGCGATGATGCGCAGGCGCGGGTTGAGGGCCCGGGCCGAGAGGGCCACGAACACGTTGTCGGCATCCTTGGGCAGGGCGGTAATGAGCGAGGAGGCCCGCTCCACGCCGGCCTGCTTGAGCACGCGGTCGGCGGTGGCGTCGCCGTACACGGTGTAGATGTTGCCGCCGGGCAGGCCGTTGCCGTCGTAGTCTTCGTCGGTTTCGCCCTCGGTATGGCTTTTCATCAGCTCCTGGTTCATTTCGATGACCACCACGCGCACGCCATTTGCCACCAGCTCCTGGTAGGCGCGGCGGCCGTTGCGCCCGAAGCCGCACACGATGACGTGCCCGCTGAAGCGCTTTATCTCTTGGTCGGTCCGAATCATATTGTAAATTTTGCGCAGCTCGCCGTCAAAGATAAAGGCGGAAAAAACCGACACCAGGTAGGCCACCACCACCAGGTTGTAGAGAATGTAGAACGAGACGAACAGCCGGCCCGCCTCCGAAAACGTGTGAATCTCGCCAAAGCCCACCGTGGCCACGGTCGTCACGGTCATGTAAAAGGCATCGACCGGCCCGTAGTGCTCGATGTAGGTGAAGCCGGTCATGCCGATGACCAGGCTGGCCACCGTGAGCACGAAGGCCAGCAGCAGGCGGTTGATATTGAAGCGGCGGAGCATGGAGATTAGGGCAAACCAGGGCAGCAAAGAACGTCATGCTGCACGAAAGCAGCGCGCCACGCTGAGCGCAGCCGAAGCATTTCGCGTGCAGCGGTAAATCCATTCATTAGGATTAGTGCTGCGGTAGAGATGCTTCGGCTGCGCTCGGCATGACGCGCTGTTTTTATTCGAGCAGAATCCTTACGCGCTGCGTCCCACCACGGTGCCCAGCAGGGCGGCCAGTTCGTTGTCGAGCTCCTTGAGGCGCTTGATGTCGCCCAGGATTTCGAACATCTCGGCGTCATCGAGCGGGTGGCGGAGCTTTTCGAGGCACTGGTCGAGCTCGCGCTGCACGTGCACCTTGTTGAGGCGCAGCACGGCGTTGTCGCAGGCCAGCTGGGGCATGTCGACTTCGTTGAAGACGTAGATTTCCTTAGTGCGCCAGTTGGGGCTTATTTCGTAGCGCTCGGTGGCCAGGTCGGTGATGAGGCGGCGAATGTCTTCGCGCTCGTTTTGGGCCAGCTGGCGGGCGTCGGGGAAGCGGCCGGCCAGCAGCTCCTGCCGGCAGATTTCCCACATCTCGGCGTAGAGCGGCACTTGGAGCGGGTACTCGCCGAGCTGGCCCATGAGGTAGCCGGCCACGCTCATCTCGTTGTCGATTTCGCGGCCGGCGTAGAGCACCAGCAGGCGCAGCACCTCGCGCTCGCACACCTGCAACATGTCGGGCTGCGGGTCGTTATCAACGGCTTTGGCCGGGGCGGCGAAGGAACTGCCCAGCGACTCGGCCGCTTCGGCGCCGCCGTACATCAGCATTTCGGCCTCTTCCTCGTCGCTCATCGGGCGCGGGGCGGGGGCCGAGCGGGGGTTGCTGCTGGGCGGGAAGCCGGTGTT
>NZ_BAAGZM010000501.1:0-3210 GCF_054778495.1 Hymenobacter agri | reverse complement strand
GCTGTGGGCCCGGAAGCGCACCGTCCGCGCCCCGCGATGGATGCACAGGCCTTGGAGCGCCGCCGTCGCCTGCAGGAGCTGAGCAATGGCCTGCCGCCCGAAGCCGTGAGCCAGTACGACACGCCCGCCTACCTGCGCCGCCAGGTGAAGCTGGAAAACGTGGAGCCCAGCTCGGCCCAGAACATTTCCCGCTTCAACCTGTCGGACGACAACGAGCTGCTGGGCGACAACCGCTTCCTGCACGATAACGTGGACTAAGGAACCGACTGCGTTTGAAACAAAGGGCCGCTACTGGTTATTCAGTAGCGGCCCTTTGTTATTTAATGCTTGGGAGAGCCTACGTGTAGCGCAACCGGTCTTTCACCTTGTTCAGCGGCATTTCGAGCCAAGCCCAGGAAGCGGCAGCCAGCAGCAGCAGTATGGGTGTGAGCAGCAGCACCGTGGGCAGCGGGCTCAGCCAAAGCTGGCGCGTGCCGGCGGCGGGAAACACATGGTACACAGCGCGCTGATAGAATACCACCAGCAACAGGTGGTAGAGGTAGCAGCCGTAGCTGCGCACGCCCACCCATTGCAGAATGGGGTGTTGCAGCAGGCGGGCGCTGCCGGTGGCAGCCGGCGCGGCCAGCTGCACGGCCCAGTTGAGCGTAAATACCGAAGCCAGACCGCCGAGAGTAGTGGAGATGAGCAGCCAAACGGCGTGGGTGTGCTGCACTTCCAGCAACGCCCAGATGGCGGCCCAGGCGGCCCAGGCCAGGAGCACCCAGCGGCCGTGCGCCAGTCGGCGCACCCAGGGATGCGGCTCGATGATGCGTAGTACGCCGCCGAGGGCAAACATATCTAGGCAGGCGGGCAGCAGCACGAAGGTGAGCGTGGGCGTAACGTGCCAGCTCCACCAGATGCGGAAGGCCACGCTGGCTACCACTAGGGTCAGCAGCGCGCCCACGCGGCGGCCCAGCAGGCCCAGCAGCAGCGGCCACAGCAGGTAGAACTGTTCATCAACGGCCATGGTCCAGTAGTGGCCCACGCCCTCGCCCCAGTGGCCCAGGCGGTAGAACAACAGGTTGGAAACCGGCAGAATAAACCAGCCGGGAAACTCGCGCAGGGTAGCCAGCGGCAGCAGCGCCCCCAGCGCCAAGGCCAGGTAGTAGGGCGGCAGGATGCGCAGCATGCGCCGCTGGTAGAATACGCCCAGCCGGTGCCCCCAGCGCCCCGGCGCGCCGGGATGTACCTGCTGCTTCCAGACAATGCCAGAAATGAGGTAACCGCTGAGTACGAAGAACGGAATGCGGCCCATCTCGCCGATGGGGAAGCCCGGCAGCGTCCAGTGAGCCAGCACCACCAGCCACACGCAAATGGCCCGGATGCCGTTGAGGCCGGGGCGGTAGGCGAGAGGAGCGGGCGCGGCGGTGGGAGGCGGCATGGCGGTGAGGGAGCTGACGTATAGGCTGTCATGCTGAACGCAGTGAAGCATCTGAGCAAGCGGCGCTAACCGGCTTGACCCAGATGCTTCACTGCGTTCAGCATGACAGTCCGGAAACCTAGCCCACCGTGTGGTACACGGCCTGCACGTCTTCGTCGTCTTCGAACTTCTCGATGATGGTCATAATCTCGTCGAGCTGCTCGTCGTTGAGCGACACGGTGGTGTTGGGAATGCGCTGCAGGTTCACGCTCACCACGTTCAAGGATTTGGCTTCGAGGGCTTTCTGCATCTGGCCGAAGTCGGTGAAGGCGGTTTCGACCACGATGAACTTGTGCTCGGCGCCGTGCTCGTCTTCCTCGGTGGTTTCGTACACGTCGTCGGCCCCGGCGTCAATCAATTCCAGCTCCAGCTCGTCGCGGTCGAGGCCCTCGGCGGCCAGCTTGAACACGCCCTTGCGGGTGAAGGTGTAGTCGCTGCTGCCCGAAGTGCCCAGCGTGCCCTCGTTGCGGTTGAAGATGAGGCGCACATTACTCACCGTGCGGGTGGGGTTGTCGGTAGCGGTTTCGATGACGACGGCCACGCCGTGGGGCAGGTAACCCTCGTACACCACTTCGGAATAATCTTTTTCCTCCTTGCTGCTGGCGCGCTTGATGGCGGCTTCCACGCGGTCCTTGGGCATGTTCACGCCCTTGGCGTTTTGCATGGCGGCGCGCAGGCGGGCGTTGGTGTCGGGGTTGGGGCCGGCGTCTTTCACGGCCATCACGATTTCCTTGCCAATGCGGGTAAAGTCTTTCGACATTTTATCCCACCGCTTCATTTTGCGGCCTTTTCTGAATTCAAACGCGCGTCCCATAGGGGTCAGTTAACAGTTAACAGTGAGCAGTGTACAACGCTTCGGCCGCGGGCGGGCGGGCCAGCGGGGTCGAAACGGGCCGCAAGTTAGCCAGCAGGGGCGGGGGAGGCAAAAGCGTCGGCGCGGCCGGCACTAGCGCCAGCGCTTTTTGCCGGCTTTGGCGGGCGAGGCCGGGGAGGCTTTTGGAGTTGGCAACATTGCAGGTGCGGCCGGCGCGGCCTCCAACTCATACACGCCCTTGTTGCCGGCGGGGTAGCCCAGAATGGTGAGCGTGAGGCCGCGGCCCGCGGAATCGAGGCGGGCGGTGCCGCGCTGCACGTCGGCTCCTTTCTGGTCGTGGAAGGCGAAACGGATGCTGTCGCCGGCCTGGCGGTAGGTGCCATCCTGATTGAAGGGCACGGTGCGGGTGCCCAGGGTGATGGTCAGGCGCTTGGCGTAGGTGCCGTCGGGACGCAGCAGGAGGGTACCGCCCACGCCCTGCACGGCGGTGGGCTCGTTGGGGCTTTCGGCGTCGAACACCGTGTAGCCGGTGTAGCGGTAGGTGCCGGCCAACGAACGCAGGGCGGGTGCCTGGGCGTGGCTGACCAGTGACGTGCCCACGAGCCAGGCGGTGGCCAATGCGGCCCGCTTCAATAAGGAAGATGACACGGCTGAATAATTCGAAAGCATTGCGACGACGAAGGTAAGGTGGTTAATGAAACCCGGTGGACCGTCGAGGCAAAGACAATGCCCGGTAAAACCGGCTTGCGAAAATGGTGGATTTTAGCGCTAATATTCGACTATGAAATTGACCGCCACGAATGTTCACCAATTAAGTGGGAGGAGGGCTAGTGGGGTGATGGGATGGGGCTGCGCCCTGTGCCTGCTTTTGCTGTTCGCACGGCCGGCCGCCGCCACTCCGGCCGACACGGCCCAGGTGCGGGCCCTGCGGCAGCAA
>NZ_BAAGZM010000500.1:0-3215 GCF_054778495.1 Hymenobacter agri | reverse complement strand
GCCCGCCGCGCGCACTCAATGGTGCCGCCCAGAATGGTGATTTCGCGCGCGAACAGCTCCGGCGACCACGGAAAGCCGGTGGCGCGCTCCTCCTGCCGCGTGAGCTGGCCGGCGCGCAGGCGGGCGTAGTATCCGGCATCGTGCACGCGCAGAATATCTTCGTCGGGCGGCGGCTGGGCCATGAAAAAGTCGGCCGCGTTAGCAGTGCCTTCGTGCAAAAGCTGCTCGGGCAGCAGCTCATATTTCAGCATGGGAAAGCGGTGGCCGGCGGGCAGCGGGTGCGCGTAGCAGGGCGCGAAGGCGATGGACAGCATGGGGCAAAAGTCGGCCGCGCGGCCGGCGAAATTGGCTACGCAATTTTGTAACACAAAACCAGCGGCCAGCGTTTGTGAATGTGGCAGCCGGTGTGCTTCTTGCTGCTGCGAATACGGCCACCAGCTGCTGGCGAAGCTGAGGAAACCCCAGAGACATCACCGAATACCCCGGGCGTCAGGTCGGGGTATTTTGGCGTGTGGGCGGCGCGGAGTTTGACAGGAGTAGAAATGGTCATGCAGAGCGCAGCGAAGCATCTCGCGTGCTACCGCTAATCTGCTTGATTACTGCTGCAGTAAAGATGCTTCGCTGCGCTCTGCATGACGTTCAGCGGACTTTCTAATACGCTCAACCCTCCCCTTCTGCACCTTCCGCCTCCAGCAGTGCCACGTTGCGGTCGGGGCGGTGCTGCTTGGCGTATTCGGAGGGGGCCATGCCGTAGATTTTCTGAAAGGTTTTGCGGAAGTATTTCACGTCTTCGACTCCGACCTGCTCGGCGACTTCGGTGATGCGCAGCTGGGTGCTGGTGAGGAGCTGGGCGGCGCGCTTCATGCGCACGTCGCGGATGAACTCGACGGTGGTTTGCCCGGTGATTTGCTTGATGCGGCGGTAGAGCACCGACTGACTCAGGCACAGGTCGCTGGCCAGCACCTGCACACCGAAGGCGGGGTCGTCGAGGCGCTGCTCCACGGCGCGCATGGCTTGCTCGAGGAAGGTGCGGTCGGCATCGGCGATGACAATTTCGGTGGGCTCAAGCAGGAGCTGGCGTTGGTAGAACTCGCGCAGCTTGCCGCGGTTGCGCAGCAGGGCGGCGGCTTTGGCTTGCAGCACCAGCGGGTTGAAGGGCTTGCTCACGTAGTCGTCGGCCCCCAGCTCGAAGCCTTCCACTTCGTGCAGGGCGGCGGTGCGGGCCGTGAGCAGCAGCACCGGAATGTGGGCCGTTTTGGGGTGCTGCTTCAGCTTGCGGCACAGCTCCAGGCCGTCGGAGCGCGGCATCATCACGTCCGAAATCACGAGGTCGGGCAGCTCGGCCAGGGCTTTGTCCCAGCCTTCAAGGCCGTCGGCGGCGAGGCTGATTTCAAAGTCGGCGGCGAACAGTTGCTGCAGGTACTGGCGCACCTCGTCGTTGTCTTCCACCACCAGCAGGCGGGGCAGGGTGGCCAGCGTGAGGGGTTCATTGGTGAGGAACAGGTCGTCGGGCGCGGGCGCAGGCAGGGCCTCCAACTCCAGCTGCTCGGCTTCGGACAGCACATCGCCACGCTGCAAGTGAGCCTGGCCAAACGGCAGCCGCAGCCGGAACGTGGTGCCCGCCCCCACCTCGCTCGCCACGTGGATGCTGCCGCCGTGCCGCTCGGCAAACTGCCGCACCAGCGACAAGCCGATGCCGGTGCCCGTCATGCGCAGCGTGTCGGTGTGCGAGGCCTGGTAGTAGGGGTCGAAAATGCGGTCCAGCTCCTCGGCCCGGATGCCCACGCCTGTATCCACCACATTAATTTCCAGAAAATTACCCGCCAGCTCGCCGTTGCGGAACACGGCCTCGCCGCCGGGGCTGCCCACCACGGTGGCGGCCACCGTCAGCTGCCCGCCTTCGGGCGTGTATTTGAAGGCATTGGCCAGCAGGTTGGTAAGAATGATTTCGAGCTTGCTGCGGTCGAAATACAGCTGCACTGGCTCGTCGGGCACGTCGAGGGTGTAGGTGAGGCGGCGCTCGGCGGCCTGCTGCCGGAACACCGAAAAGATGTCGGCGATGAACTGCACGGCGTTGCCGTAGCTGGCCCGCAGCGGCACGTGCCCGCTCTCCACCTTCCGGAAATCGAGCAGCTGGTTCACGAGGTCGAGCAGCTTGCGGGTTTGCTTGTGCATCAGCAACACCTTGTCGCGCAGGCCGCTCACGGGGCCGTGCGCCCCGATTATCTCCTCCATCGGTCCCAGAATCAGCGTCAGCGGCGTGCGCAGCTCGTGGCTCACGTTCGTGAAAAAGCCCAGCTTGAGGTTGGTCAGCTCCTTTTCCTTTTCGGCCTGGAACTGCTCCAGCGTCAGCTTGTTGCGCAGCTCCTGCTTGCTCATCTCGAAGCGGCGGTACAGCACCACCGCGCCCAGCAGCGCGGCCGCGTACAGCAGGTAGGCCCAGCCGGTTTTGTACCAGGGCGCGAGCACCTCAAACGTCATCGTGGCGGGCGCTTTGGCCCACACGCCCTCGCCGTTGTCGGCCTTCACCTGCAAGGTGTAGCGGCCGGGCGGCAGGTTGGTGAAGCTGGCCGTGCGCTGGCCGGGACCGGGCCGCACCCAAGTGTCGTTGTAGCCCAGCAGGCGGTAGGCATAATGGTCTTTTTGCGGGTTGGTGTAGTTCAGAGCCACGAAATCGACCGAAAAATCGTTTTCGCCGGGCTTGATGGTAACCGTCTGGGGCTCCGACAGTGGCCCGGCCAGCACCCGCCGCCCGTTGAAGGGCTGGCCCACGGCCACCGGCTGGTTGGCAATGCGCAGCCCCGTGAGCTGCACCACCGGCGGGTACGGATTGGCCTGAATAGCAGCCGGCTGGAAATACGTAATGCCATTAATACCGCCAAAAAACAGCGTGCCATCGGCCCCGCGGGCGGCGGCCCCAATCTTGAAAGCGTTGCTTTGCAGGCCATCGGCCACATCGTAGCGCAGGTAGCGGCGGGTGGCCGGCGTAAAGCGGTACAGCCCCGTGCCGCCCACCCAGAGGTTGCCGGCATCGTCGGGCAGCAGGCTTTCCACGTCGGTTTCGGGCAGGTCGGCGCGGTACGAATGCAGCACGTCGCGGCCCTGCGCATCGGTCGTGAGCTGGTGCAGCCCCCCGCCGATGGTGCCAATCCAGAGCGCGCCCTGCTCGCCCAGCAGCACCGGCCACACGTAGTTCACGGGCAGGCTGTTGGCCC
>NZ_BAAGZM010000499.1:0-3217 GCF_054778495.1 Hymenobacter agri | reverse complement strand
ATGGCCAAGCCCGCTAGGCCTTCGGCCAGCACAATGGAGCAGCCCGAGCCGGGCGGCGTGAGCTGCACCACGCGCACGCCGGGGCCGGGCCGCACATCGTGGTCGAGCCGAAAGCCGACTTGAGCCGAATAAAAGGCTTTGGCGCGGTCAATATTGGCCACCGGCACGGGAATCAGTTCCAGTTTCAAGTCCATAAAAAATCAGGCGTCGGCCGGTTGGTAGGTGAGCACCAACACGCCTGTACTGGTGACGTGTGACGATTTCAGCCGGAAATTCGTCGGCGCTTCGGCGAAAAGCCGCCTCCCGCCGCCCAGCACCACCGGGAAAATCATCAAGCGGTATTCGTCAATCAGGCCGTGCTGGCGCAGGTATTCCACCAGCTCTCCGCTGCCGTAGATGAGCAGGTTCTGGCCGGGCTCCTGCTTGAGGCGCGCCACTTCAGCGGCCACGTCGCCCGCGATGATGCTGGCGTTCCACCCGGCGGTGTGCAAGGTGCGCGAGGCCACGTACTTGGGTAGGCTGTTCATGCGGGCAGCGCCGGGAGCATCGGGCATGTTGGGCCAGGCGCCGGCAAAGGCCTCGTAGGTGACGCGACCCAGTAGCAGGGCGTCGCAGTTCGCCATCAGCTCGCCCTGGAATTCGCCCAGTTCGTCGTTGAAGTAGGGCGCGGTCCAGGCCGGGTGTTCCATCACACCGTCGAGGGTGAGATATTCGGCGACAATTACTTTGCTCATGGCCGTTGGGGGAATGACTGGCGGCGGTGATTACGCGCCGGCAGCCTGGCCAAAATTGAACATCCACTCCGTGCCAAATCGGTCGATGAGCGTGCCGTACTTCCCGCCCCAGAACATATCGGCCAGCGGGTCGACCACGGTGCCGCCCTCGCCCAGCCTGGCAAACAGCGTGTTTATTTCTTCGTCGCTGCTGCAGTTCAGGCACATGGCAATGTTGTTGCCGGGCGCGAACGACTGTCGCGGGTCCAGGGCGTCGCAGGCCATGAGCACGAACGAGCCGGTGGTTAGCGTGCCGTGCATAATCTTGTCCTGGGCGTCGGCGGGCATCTGGTCGCACATGGCAGTATCGCGCACGCGCATCAGCTGGAGCTCGCCGCCGAGGCAGCTTTGATAGAAGGCGAGGGCCTCGCGACAGGTGCCGGGATAGGCAATGTGGGGGCTGAGGTGGGCCATGGGAATGGGAGGATTTGGGAGTTTGTGAATGGAATTGAATGAATTGGGAAAAGAAAAAACGTCATGCAGAGCGCAGTGAAGCATCTTGCGTGCAGCACTAATCAATAAGTACTGCCTTGGCAAACGAAGCGGTAGATAGGCCTCGCTTGCACTCATCATGAGAGTTTTTATGCGCATTTCCATTATCGCCCGGCCGTGGCCAGCGACACTGCTGCCGCCTCTGCTGCCGAAGCGTCGGGCGTTTGCGGGCGGCTGCTGAGGTAGCGTTTCCAGAGGAAATAAATGCCGAATACCACCGCCAGCATCACCAGCGCCGGCAGCGTGGCCACCAGGCCCATGCCGGCAAACAGCACCGAGGCGGCCGCGCCGATGAAATCGAACACGAAGCCCGCGAAGGCCCATTCCTTAAGAGTGCGGTAGCGGTTTTGCAGCAGGGCCGAAGCGCCCAGAATTTTGACCGCCCCCGTGATGTCCATGATGAACACCGGGTAGCCGAGCTGCTTCATGGCGGCCACGCCGGTGGGCTCGTGCAGCAGGCCGGCCACGCCGTCGGCCAGCATCATCAGGCAGAAAAGAATGGTGAGCGTCCAATAGAGGCGGGCGGTGGTGCGGGGCTGCATGGCGAAAATTTTGGTGGTGAAAAAGATGGATTCAGCGGGGCGAATGCTAAAAATATGATTGCCTAACTGGTTTAGCAAATGTATTAGCAAAAGGCGGGGGTGCAAAGGGGCAATTGTGCCCAAATGCAGGGTGAAATGCGCCAGTGCATTGCCTACATTTGGGGCATGAAGCACGTATCTATTCTGGTGCCGGCCGGCGATGCAGTGGTGGGCAGCATTGAAGGGCCGCACAAAGTGCTGAGCCAGGTGAACGACCTGCTGGCGGGCGCGGGCCAGCCGCCGGCCTTTCATATCGAGCTGGTAGGCCTCACCCGCGACAGAACCTTCAACCGCGGCCTGTTTACGCTGCACGCCCACCGCACCATCGCCGAGGAGTTCCGCACCGACCTCATCATCATTCCTGCCCCGCACGGCGACCTGGCCGAGGCTGTGGCCCTGAATCAGGACCTCATCAACTGGATTGCCGCCCAGCATGCGCGCGGGGCCGAGGTGGCCAGCCTGTGCCTGGGCGCGTTTCTGCTGGCCGCCACCGGCCTCATGGACGGCCGGCAATGCGCCACGCACTGGCTGGGTGCGCCGCAGTTCGCGGCCATGTATCCGGCCGTGCACCTCGTAGCCGAGCAGGTTATTACCGACGAGCAGGGCATCTACAGCAGCGGCGGGGCCTATTCCTACCTCAATCTGGTGTTGTATCTGGTGGAGAAATACGTGAGCCGCGACATGGCCGTGTGCTGCGCCAAGGTATTTCAAATTGATATTGGCCGCCGCAGCCAGTCGCCGTTCGTCATTTTCCGGGGCCAGAAAGACCACGACGACGCGCCCATCAAAAAGACCCAGGAGTTCATCGAGCAGCATTTCGCCGGCAAGCTCTCGGTGGAGGACCTGGCAGACCTGAGCTGCCTGAGCCGCCGCAACTTCGAGCGCCGCTTCAAGAAAGCCACCAGCAATACGGTGGCCGAATACGTGCAGCGCGTCAAAATCGAGGCTGCCAAGATGAGCCTCGAAACCTCGCAGGAAAACGTGAACGAGGTGATGTACTCGGTGGGCTACACCGACGCCAAGGCCTTTCGTGCGCTATTCAAGCGCCTCACGGGCATGTCGCCGCTGGCCTACCGCGAGCGGTACAGCCGCAAGGCGCTGCCGTTGGCAGCCTAGCCGGCGCGGCGGTTTGCCGGCTTTAGGGTGCTAAAATGATTGGCGCCGTTGGGTTGGTGCAACCATCGGCGGGGCGGGCCGGTCAGCGGGGTAAGGGCCGCCCCGCGGGGCGGCGGTTATTTCACCTTACTGCTGGCTGCTTATGTTCACTCTATCTCGCAAACTTTCGGGGCTGGGCCTGCTGGCCGCCGCGCTACTGGCCACCGCCTGCCACAAAGCCGACGTGGCCGTGCCCGACCCGGTGGCCCAGCTCAC
>NZ_BAAGZM010000498.1:0-3226 GCF_054778495.1 Hymenobacter agri | reverse complement strand
CCTCGGGCCGTAAGGGCGGCCAGGGCGGCGTCGATGGCTTGGTTGACGTGAGCGGCGGTGCCGTAGTGGAAGTGGCCGAGGGTGCGCTGGTGGTCGTGCGGGGGGCTCATGCGGCGCAGGTCGCCGGTGCGTACCTGCTCGCCGCCGATGTGCATGGGGATGTCCAGTTCCAGCCCGCGCAGGCGCTTGAGCTCTTGCTGCAGCTCGAGCCGCTCCTTGGAGCCGGGCGCGTAGCCTTTCACGGGTTCGTTAATCGGGGTCGGGACGTTGAAAAAGCCGTTGGCCATAGTTGAGTGGGGTTTTGCGTGGGCGTGGGGCAAAGGTAAGGCTACGCTAAGTAGCTGAGGTTTCCGGAGCAGCATCCGTGGGCTTTCCTGCCTTTATTGTGCTACCGGCGTAAAACAGGGCTACGCCAAAAGCCAGAATGGCCAGGGTCCGCCATTCAAACCAGCCTTCGGTTGCCACGACGGCATTCTTTGGATTATGAAGCTGGTAGTGGATTGGAACCAGGCTTCCAATGCTGTGGGCCGCATAAAAACCGGCACTTGTCTCGGTGATAGCGACAACCGAATCCCCGGCCTGTCTTTTAAATTTTAGGCTAATTTTGAAGGTGTTGCTGGCGGCCTTGGGGTTCACCATTTCAGTCTTCGCTATGACCCGTGCGGTGGCTAAGGGTCCTCGGCTGGAGCTCCAGCGCCCGGCCGTTTCCAAGAGAAATGTTCCAATCATCATCAGGCCGATGAAAAAAAGGACCATTTGCATGAGGACTTTAGCAACCATAAAGAAGCTCCGCTGAGCGATAAGTAAAGTGGCAGCTGCCCCGGCAACCTGCGTGCGTGTCGGGCGGGCCATAGGGTGTGTAGGGAAGGTCGGCGGGTGTTTGGACTTGCGTGGAGGGTGTTTAGGCGAAGTCGGCGGGTATTGCGGGCAGTTCGAAGGGTGTTTAGGCTTGCTCGGAGGGTGTTTGGCCTGCCTCGAAGGGTGTTTGGGCTTGCTCGGAGTGTGTTTGGGAGAGGTCGGAGGGTATTTTAGTCAGGTAAATACCCATCGCGCCGACGATTACGCCAGGCTTTATTAGCACCCAAGCCATTCAGTAGCATAACAAGGCCGACCAGAGTGAGAAACATTAAGTAGCCACTGAAACTCCATTCGGAGGCTAGCAGGGCATTTTGGGGGGCGTTGCGGTCGTAGCCCACGCGCACTGATTCGCCTACCGAGACAGCATCGTAGGTGCTGCGGCTGGTCGTTAGCCGGGCGTAGGGTGAGTTGCCTTGCGGCTGCCGGTACTTGGCCACCAAGCGATACTGGCTGCTCGTACCCGAACCCACTTTGCCAAGCTTTTGGTAGATAATGGCCGATACCACGGTGCCGTGCAGCTGCTGCCACCGCCGGGCCACCAGCAGCGAAACCGATGCCAGCAATACCAAGGCAATGATGGGTAGTAGCCAGGCCTGTAGCCAGCGGGTCAGAGCGTTTTGGCGGGCCATGACTTTACGGGGCTACAGCCGCTGTAGCAGCGCCCGCACCTGCCAGGCCAGGTCTTCGCGCGAGCCGGTGTTGTGCAGCACGAAGTCGAAGTGCGCGTAGTCGTCCATGGCGGTTTCGCTGGGGTGGTTGTCGTCGCGGGTGCCGTCGCCGCGCTGGTGCAAAGGGTCGCCCTCTACGCGCAGCATGAGGCCGCCGCGGGCCCGGATGGGGTCGGCCTCGTTGGCAAAGCGCACGTCGGGCACCAGCACGAAGGCATCGGGCGGCAGGCCAGCAAAAAAGGCATCGACCCAGACCAGCGGTTCCCAGGCGCGCAGGGCGCTGCCCACCTGCTGCAGCATCTCGCCCCGCGTGCGGTGGAAGGTGGGCACCAACTCGGCCTTGCCGGTTTGGGTGTAGTAGGGGGCCACGTCTTCGCCGGTGAGGGCGGCGCACACGGACTTGATGGCGTCGCCGAAGGAGCGAATCTGCCAGTTGCGCTCGGGCTGAAGCTGCTGGAGGAGGCGGGCGACGGTGTCTTTGCCGCTGCCGCGGCGCCCGGAGAGGCCGATGAGGTGGGGCATGGAGGAGGTGGTTTGAGGGAGTAAAAAAGAACGTCATGCTGAGCCTAGTCGAAGCATTTTTACCGCTTCGCCTGACGCCCGAACCTCACCCCCGGCCCCTCTCCTCAGGAGAGGAGAGCCACGGCGGCGCTTTGCATGATGCGCTGTTATCGTATGGGCTTTCTTAAAGAATATCTTTCAGCTCGCTGAGGCAGTTGATTTCGTGGGTAATCTGGTTGAAGTGGCGGCGCTTGTCGGGGTTGAAATAGACTTGGTCGATGCCGGCGTTGTAGGCGCCCAGCACATCGCATTCGAGGTTGTCGCCAATCATCAGGCTTTCGGCGGCGGTGGCGCCGGTGCGCGCCAGCGCGTGGCGGAACATGCGCGGGTCGGGCTTGAGGTGGCCGCTGTGCTCAGAAGTGATAACCTCCTCGAAGTAGTGCGTGAGGTTGGAGGAGGCCAGCTTGAGGGCCTGGATGTCGTTGAAGCCGTTGGTGATGAGGTGCAGGCGGTAGTTGGGTTTCAGGTAGTCGAGCACCTCGTGGGTGTAGAGGAATACCGCCGATTTCAGGGGCAGAATGTCCGTAAACTCGGCCGAGATGTTGGCCGGAATCTGGTCTTCGGTCAGGCCCAGTCGCGTGAGCGTGCGGCTGAAGCGCACCTCGCGCAGCTGGCTCTGGGTGATTTTGTTGCTTTGGTAGAGACGCCAGAGGGCATGGTTGATGTCGCTGTACACGCGCACGAATTCCTCCACCGAGAAGGTGCCGTAGCGGGCGAAGTCATGCCGCTCGTAGAGCGTGTGCAGCGTTTCGTTGGCGTTTTTCTCGAAGTCCCACAGCGTATGGTCGAGGTCGAAGAAGAGGTGGCGGTATTTCATTGTGGTCTTATAGTTATTCGTTTACGCCTGTCATCCTGAGCGCAGCGAAGGACCTTCTCACGCTTGGGTAGTTCCCGCAAACCGTTCAACGGTGAGAAGGTCCTTCGCTGCGCTCAGGATGACAGTATGAGCATAACGTGACACATCACAGCCCGCCGGCCAGGGCCATGCTCAGCACGCCGGCCAGCATGATGCCTTTGCAGAACGTGCTGAGCAGCCGGAAGTGCCGCCGCCGGTCGGCCCGGAGTAGCAGGCGCGCCAGCTGGGCCATCGGCAGTAGTACCAGCAGCAGCAGCCACAGGCCCAGTGGCCAGTGCCCGCC
>NZ_BAAGZM010000497.1:0-3233 GCF_054778495.1 Hymenobacter agri | reverse complement strand
CGCCCGCGCCCGAGCCAATGACCAGCACCTCGCACTCGTACACGGTGTCGGTTTCGGGCTGCAGCGTTTGGATGGGCTTGGGTGTGTCCACGGGCCGCTCGTCGGGGCCGGGGTAGCCAAGGTGGCCCCAGGCGGCCGGCAGCTCGGCCATGCTGCCGCCGTAGTAGAGCAGCGTGCACAGCTTGCGCAACGCCTGGAAACCCTTGCGCAGCTGCGGCACGTTGCTGGCGGCCCAGCTTTGCAGCAGCTGCTCGCGCTGCGCGGCATCGAGCTTGCGAAACGGCTTCAGCGGGCCAAACCATGTCAGGCCCAGCAGGGGCTTCTCCATCAGGTCGAGCAGCTGGCCGAATTCGGTCTGCGCCCCGGCCGGCTGTTCCTGAATGGCGGCTTCGAGCTTTTCGAGGTTGAGCCCGGCCGAGCCGGCAGGAATGCCTTCGGCGAGGGCAGGAACGAAGGTATCGGCCAGGGCCTGAAGAACGGCGGAGCGGGTGGGAGTAAGCGAGAACATGGGGCGGGAATTTTAAGCGCTAAAAGGTAATGATTTTCCCGCAATATGTTAGGCGTGCCGAGTAGTTTTTGGGGTAGGAGGGTAAGAGTGTGTAGGGATAGGAGTTGTCAAAAGGCTGTCAGGCCGAGCGCAGCCGAGGCCGCTCGCGTGCGGCAGTAATTCAATCGTTAGCTGCACTGTCTTTCGGCTCAACAATTCAAGCGAGCGTCCTCGGCTGCGCCCGACGGGAGCGGCGTATACTGTCGACCTTTGCCCTGACTTCCCGTCTCCCCAATTCCCCGCCTCTCCCGAAATGCCCAAGCTCGTTCAAACACCCGAAACCACGCACCGCATCTATTTCCAGGACTGCGACATGCTGGGCCACCTCAACAACGCCCGCTACCTCGACTATTTCCTCAACGCCCGCGAAGACCACAGCACGGCGCACTACAACCTGAACATGGGCCAGCTGGCCCGCGAGCAAAACGCGGCTTGGGTGATTACCAAGCACCACATCAGCTACCTCAAGCCGGCGCGGCAGGGCGTGCAGGTGCGCATCCTGAGCCAGCTCATTCACTTCGATAACTCCAACATCGTGCTCGAAATGCAGATGCGCAGCGAAGACGGCCTGCGCCTGCTGGCCCTGCTCTGGTCGGAGCTGACCTTTGTGACCGTGCCCGCCGGCACCCGCACCGACCACTCCAACGCCCTCATGGACCTGCTCGACGACCTCGACGTGGACCACGTGAGCTACGACCCCGACGGCTTCGACGAGCGCGTGAAAGAGGTGCGCCAGCAGCTGAAGAAGCTGCGGCGGGAGGGGTAACCATCCACGTCAACCTCACGGGACCCCTCCGGGGCACCGGTCATGCTTCTGATGTTGATACGGCAGCAAAAAAAGAGCCCGACGCATTGCGCCGGGCTCTTTTGAGTTTGGCACTTGGGCCGAACCGGTGCCCCCTCTCCCCGAGGAGAGGGCGTCAGGGGGTGAGGTTGACGTGAGAGGCTACCGCGCCGCGCTCACGTTGTCCTTCTCGTTGGCATCCATGAAGATGCCGCCGTCGAGCTTCACCGATTTCACGGCTTTGGGCGTGATGATGACGGCCTGCTGCTGGTTGCTGCGCCACACGGCGGCGGTTTGGTGCAGGGTTTCCTTGCTGCCGTCGGTGTATTCGAGCTGCATATCGAAGGGAGCCACGAAACCGCCCACGTTGTTCACCGTCACGCTGTTGCCCGCTACCGTGCCCACGGCCAGGTCGATGTAGCCGTTGGTGAAAAACCAGCTGTTGAAGAACCAGTTCAGGTCCTGGCCGGTGGCGCTGTTCATCGAGTTAAAATAGTCCCACGGAATGGGGTGCTTGCCGTGCCAGCGGTCCATGTACTCGTGCAGGGCTTTCTTAAAGAGGGCATCGCCGAGCATGTCTTTCAGAGCCAGGTAGCTGAGCGAGGGCTTGCCGTAGGCGTTGTTGCCGTAGCCGGCCTTCAGCTCGCTGCTGGGCGTGATGACGGGCAGGTCTTCGGCCGTGCTGCGGTCGTTAATCCAGCGGTTCACGCGGAACATCTTGTAGAGCTTGTCGGCGGCTTCCTGGCCGTTTTCGGTGCGGCCGATGAGCAGTTCGAACGTGGTGGCCCAGCCCTCGTCCATGTAGGCGTAGCGGCTTTCGTTGATGCCCATGTAGAAGGGGAAGTAGGTGTGCGCGATTTCGTGGTCCTGCACGAACTGCGCAAACTTGGGGTCCTGCTGCGGGCTGTCGTTCACCATCATGGGGTATTCCATGTCGGCAAAGCCCTGGAAGGCCGTCATTTTAGGGAAGGGGTAGGCCACGCCGGGCCAGTTGTTGGGGTTCGAGAACCAGCCCAGCGCGTACTGCCCGTTCTTCACCGACTGCCGGAAATCGACCGTCGAGTCGGCGTAGGCGGCCTGCATGCTGGCGCGGCGCTTGGCCTTGGCATCGACGATGACGCTGGCGGCATCCCACACGTAGTGGTTGCTCAAACCCACGGTCACGTCGGAAATATCCTTGGCGGCCCACACCCAGGTGTTGGTGGCGTTTTGGGCGGTGATGCTGTTCTTGGCCAGGTCGGCGGCGGTGGCTACGTGAATGACGGCATCGCTGGTCATCGACTGCTTGAGGCGCTTGGCGGCGGCTTTCTGCAGCACCTGGTCGGGGTTTTGCAGGGTGCCGGTGGCCCACACGATGTAGTTGGCCGGCGCTTGCACGCGCAGGGTGTAGTCGTTGAAGTCGTTGTAGAACTCCTTGCTGTCGACGAAGGGCAGGCGGTCCCAGCCGTTGTAGTCGTCGTACACGGCCACGCGCGGGTAGAAGTAGGCCAGGAAGTAGGTGGTGGGGTCAATCATGCCCTCGCGGCCGCTTTCCTTGGAAATGGGGAAGTGCCAGGCTACGGCGAATTTCACTGAGTCGTGCGGGGCCAGCGGGCGGGGTAGGCGCACGCCGGGGGCAGTACCCAGGTTCTGCGGCAGCGCCTTAAGCTGGCCACCCACCCGGAAAGTGTCAATCACCACGCCGCTGGTGAGGTAGTCGGCGGCCGCATCGCCGTCGCGCGAGGCGCCGGGCTTGTGAATGTTCTGGATGATTCGCAGTACCACTTGGCGCAGCGTGTCGGGGCTGTTGTTGTAGTAGGTGATGGTTTCGCGGCCGCGAATGTCGCGGGCCGGCGGGGCGGCGGCCACGGTGATGTCGTAGCGGGCGCGGTTCTGCCAGTAGTTGGGGCCGGGGCGGCCATC
>NZ_BAAGZM010000496.1:0-3236 GCF_054778495.1 Hymenobacter agri | reverse complement strand
GGCCGTGGCCGTGCTCACCGGCTCGTTGAACAGCAGGTCGACCTGCCGGGCATCGACGGGCGCGGCGCGCACGAGCAGCGGCGCGGTGGCATCGGTCACGGCAAAGTCGTCGAAGGCAAACTTGGTGTTGTTGGTGGCCGAATAGAGTAGTGACACGCCAAAGGCCACGCTGCGCTGATACGTGGCATCGATGGGCTGCGCGGCCTCGGCCACGAAGGTGCGGCCGCCGGTGAGGTCGCGCTCCAGCGTCCAGCGGTTGGCGGTGGTGCGCGTCACGCGCACGCGCACGAGGTTGTTGGTGGTGCTGGCCAGCGTGCCGTTCAGGCCGTCGATGACGAGTACGGCGGCTTTGGTGGAGTCTTTGCGGAACAGGCTCACCTCGTCGTCGGTGCCGCCAAGGCGCACGAAGTAGCCGGTATTGTTGGCGTTTTTGAGGTCGGACTGGGTGGCCAGCAGCCACACGTCGGCCAGGTTGCCCGAGCTGGTAGCCAACTTCAGGTTGGCCCAGAATTCCCACACCGTGCCGGTGTTGGCCTGGCAGGGCGTGCTGAGGGCAATTTGCGTGGGCGTGACGGCCGGGCCGTTGCTTTGCAGCTGCTGGCCCACTACCTGGAAGCTGGCCGCGTCGCCGGTCCAGGCAGGGTTCGCGGTAAAATTGCCATCGGTGAATGCGTCGACCACCTGGGCTTGGGCCAGGGCGGGCAGCAACAGCAGCAGAAGCAGGTATAGATGTTTCAAGCGAAAGTTTTTGCAGAGTAGGATGGAGAAGCGGGCCTGCCGGCTGGGCCGATTACCGCACCGTGCCACTACAGAAGCGGCACGGCACAGGTGTTGCCACAAGCTCAGCAAGACGGGCTTTCGGGGGTTCAGGCAAAGCGCTAAGCAACTTAAGCGACTAAAGTAACCTATTTCTGCCGACATTTGCGAATGTGTGCGCAGGCGCGTACCTGTTTAATTTTCTGCTTTTTCCATGAAAATTGCTGTTGTGGGTGCCACCGGCCTGGTGGGCACCGAGATGTTGAAAGTATTGGCCGAGCGTCAGTTTCCCCTCACCGAACTGCTGCCCGTGGCGTCGGCCAAATCGGTAGGCCAGGAAGTGGAGTATCAGGGAAAAAAATACCCCGTGGTGAGCATGGACGACGCCATTGCGGCCCGCCCCGACTTCGCCATTTTCTCGGCCGGCGGCTCGGTGAGCAAGGAGCACGCGCCGCGCTTCGCCGAAGTAGGCACCGTGGTGATTGACAATTCCTCGGCATGGCGCATGGACCCCACCAAGAAGCTGGTGGTGCCTGAGCTGAACGGCGACGCCATTGGCCCCGACGATAAAATCATTGCCAATCCCAACTGTTCCACTATTCAGATGGTGGTGGCCCTGAATGATTTGCACAAGAAATACCGCGTGCGCCGCATCGTGGTGAGCACCTACCAAAGCGTGACGGGCACCGGCAAAAAAGCCGTGGACCAACTGCTGGAGGAGCGCGCCGGCCGCCCGGCCAGCAACCCCGCCTACCCGCACCCCATCGACCTGAACGTGCTGCCGCACATCGACGTGTTCGAACCCAACGGCTACACCAAGGAGGAATTGAAGATGGTGAACGAAACCAAGAAAATCATGGGCGACGACAGCATTCGTGTGACGGCCACCTGCGTGCGCATCCCGGTGATGGGCGGGCATTCGGAATCCATCAACGTGGAGTTTGCCGAGGAATTTGACTTGGCCGAAGTGCGCGAAATCCTGGCCAATACGGCCGGCGTGGAACTGGTAGACGACCCGTCGACCAACACCTACCCCATGCCCAAAGACAGCCATGGCAAAGATGCCGTGCTGGTAGGCCGCCTGCGCCGCGATGAAACGCAGCCCAAAACCTTGAATATGTGGGTAGTGGCCGACAACCTGCGCAAAGGCGCCGCCACCAACGCCGTGCAGATTGCCGAATATCTGGCGGCCAAGCGGTAGGAAGCGGTTGATACTAAATACCTATTGGCCTCGTTCGGACCAGCCCACACGGGCGGCCCAGACGAGGCCATTCGCGTATGGCAACCGCTACTAGATAAGCGAAGATGACAACTATACGGCTACTAATTGTAGGACTGTTGCTGTGGTGGGCCATTCTCCCGGCTGCGGCCCAAAACGCGCTGTTGCGCGGCCGCGTACTCGACGCCGAAACTCACCAGCCCATTCCGAATGCACAGGTTGGGGTGGCCGATAACCGGCTGGGCACCAGTACCAACGACGATGGCCGCTTCTTGCTCAGCATTCCGCCCGCGTATGCGCGGGAACGCCTGACGGTGGCGCTGCTCGGCTACCGCAGCGTTGAGCAGCCGTTGCCCGAGCTGCCCGCGCCCGAGCTGCGCATCGAGCTGAAAATCAATCCAGCCGCCTTGGGCGAGGTGCAGGTGACGGGCTCGGTCGAGGGTATTGTGCGGGAAGCCGTGGCGCGCATTCCGCGCAATTTTTCGGCCCGTGCTACCCAGCTCACGGGTTTCTACCGCGAGTCGGACAACGACACCATTGGCCGGCCGCGCTACCTGGTCGAAGGGCTGCTGACGGTGTACAAGCCCGACTACCGGCAGCCGGCCGACGACGGCGACGTGCAGATTCGGCAGGCCCGCAAGGTTGATTTGCGGCCGGCCGGGCAGGCCGTGCGCGTCGACTGGTCCGGTGGGCCGTTCATTGCGCAGTTCGGCGATTTTGTGCACCGGCGGGCGCAGTTCATCAACCCTAAGCATTTCCGCGACTACACCTACCGGCTGGCACCGGGCAGCAGCTACGCCGGCCGGCCGGTGTACGTGGTCGACTTCGGCCCGCGCAACGGCACACGCCGGGCCGACTGCGCAGGCCGGCTCTACATCGACCAAAACAGCTATGCTTTTTTGGGGGCCGAATGGCATTTCACGCCCGCTGGGCTGCGCCGGGCCGGCCACGGTATCAGCACCCGCCAGCTACGGGTGGCCTACCAGCCCTACGCCGGCCGCTGGCACCTGAAAACCGTGTGGTGGCAAACCCGCGCCCGGCTGCCCATTGGCCCACCGCTCAACTACTTCGGCGAGTTTCTGACCACGGCCATCGATACCGCCGGCCTAGTGCGGCCCGGCTACGTGGAGCGCGCGCAGGAGCACGACGTGTTTCTGCGCACCACCGTGGCTTACGACTCGGCTTTTTGGGCGGGCCAAACGACGCTGCTGCCACCTGCCGCCGTGCGCCAGGCCCTGCTCGACCAGCAGCGGCAGCAGCG
>NZ_BAAGZM010000495.1:0-3272 GCF_054778495.1 Hymenobacter agri | reverse complement strand
GCCCAGTTTGCCCGCGACGCCGACCGCGTGCGCTACGAAGCCACCCTCAGCACCGACCCCGACCAGGTGGCCGCCACCGCCGGCAATCTGGAGCGCGAATGGACGCAGGGCGGCCGGCGCTACTTCCGCTACCGCATGGACCAGACCATCTGGCCCATCGTGAGCATCCTCTCGGCCCGTTATAAAACGTACAAAACGCAGTGGCAGAACCCGACCGGCGGCCCGCCCGTGGCCATCGAAATCTACTACGACCCACACCACGCCGCCAATGTGCGCCGCATGGCCCAGGCCCTGGCCGACGGGCTGGGCTACTACACCAAGGCCTTCGGGCCCTACCAGTACCGCCACATCCGCCTGCTGGAGTTTCCGCGCTATAAGTCCTTCGCGCAGAGCTACGCCAACACCATTCAGTTTTCGGAAAGCGCCGGTTTTATCCGTGACCTGCGCGACCGCAAAGCACCCGACATGACCTACTTCATCACCAGCCACGAGCTGGGCCACCAGTGGTGGGGCCACCAGATTGTGGGGGCCGACGTGCAGGGCGCGAGCGTGCTGGTGGAGTCGCTGGCTGAATACTCGGCCATTATGAACGCCAAACACGCCTTCACGCCCAACCAGATGCAGCAGTTCATGCGTAGCGAACTTAATAACTACCTAGGCGGCCGCCGAAGCGAGCGAAAGAAGGAGCTGCCCCTGCTGCTGGTCGAAAACCAGCCCTACATTCATTATTATAAAGGGGGCATGGTGTTCTACGCCTTGCAGGACTACCTGGGCGAGGACAAGCTGAACGGCGCACTACGCGACTTCCTGGCCGCTAACCACCAGACCCGGCCGCCTTATGCCACCGCGGCCGACCTGCTGGGCTACATTCGCCGGGCCACGCCCGACTCGCTGCAGTACGTGCTGCACGATATGTTCGAAACCATCACGCTCTATAAGAATGAACTGAAGGATGCCACCTACACGCCGCGCCCCGACGGCCGCTACGACGTGGCCCTCACCATCAAAGCCGAAAAGGTGCGCGCCGACAGCCTCGGTAACGAAACGCCTGCCCGGCTGGCCGACTACGTGGAGGTCGGCATTTTCGGCCCCGACCAGGCCCCCGGCGAAAGCTGGGACGTGCGCGGCAAGGCCCTGCTCGTGCAGAAAGTAAAGCTCACCAAGCCCGAAGAAACGCTGCACTTCGTAGTGAGCGAGAAGCCTGCCAAAGGTGGCATCGACCCGTACCAGAAGCTGATTGACCGGTTTTACTATGACAACGTGAAGCCGCTGGAAGAAGCCAAAGCCCCGGCAAAAGCAGTAGCGGCAAAATAGGACTGAAGAACGGTCATGCTGAACGCAGCCGAAGCATTTCTACGGCAGCGCTACAATTGATTAGTTGCGCGGGAGAGATGCTTCGGCTGCGCTCAGCATGGCCGTTCTTTTGTACGAATGCACGCTAGAGCCCAAAATCCGGCACCTCGCGCACCTCGCCCGCGGGCAGGTCGCCCAGCCAAATGTCAGCCACCCGCACGCGCACCAGCCGCAGCGTGGGGAAACCCACGGCGGCTGTCATCTTGCGCACCTGGCGGAACTTGCCTTCGGTGAGGGTGATGCTGACCCAGCTTGTAGGTCCGTGGCGGTCGTCGCGGATTTTGCGGCTGCGCGGAGCAAAGGTCGGGGCCGGGTTGAGGCGGGCGGCGGTGCAGGGCGTGGTCTGATATTTGGCGCCTTGAATACTGATTTCGATGCCGTTTTGCAGTGCGGCCACGGCTTCGTCGGCTATCAGGCCGTCGACCTGGGCGTAGTATTCCTTCTCCACTTTGCGGCTGCGTACCAGCTCGCTCATGCGGCCGTCGGTGGTGAGCAGAAGCAGGCCCTCGCTGTCTTCGTCGAGGCGGCCAATGGACATGATGCCTTCGGGGAAATCGTGGAGCTCGCCCAGCTTTTTCTTCCTGGCCTCGCCCGCGAACTGGCTGACAAACTGGCTGAGGTAGCCGTAGGGCTTGTGAATGAGAAAATGGCGGTGCGACATGCAACAGGTACTAACAATCTTATTTTTGGGTGGCGCGGGCCTGCTCCGTCCGAATTTGCTCGGCCACTTCCACCATCGGCGCCACCCAGATTTCCTTTTCGTGGGCTTTGAGGTAGCGCAGCAACTGACGGTGCGCTGGCAGACCCACGTTCAGTGAGTGGCCGCCGCCCACGCCGTGAAACAGAAACACCAGCAGCGTGTGCGAGGCCTGGGCCTGCTTCACCAGGTCAATCAGGTAGTCGCCGTTTTGGCCGTTGATGGAGTAAGCATCCACATTGCTCAGGTCGACCTGCACAGCAGATTGCAGGCCGGGCGACACGCCCCGGGCCGCTACAAATTCACCTTTCAGCTGGTCGTAGAAGGGCACGCCGGCCACGGTGCGGTCGCCGCACGGGTAGGCGAAGGTGCGGGCGGTTTTGCCGTCGATGGCCGTTAGCAGAACATTGTTGGCCCGAACTTCATCTACCGCGCGGCCCACGGTGTAGGCGTGCAGGTCGTGGTCGGGTGTCACGAAGCTGCGGCCGGGCAGGCTGCCGTCGCAGGGATGAAACAGGGCGTGGTTGCCCAGCTCGTGGCCGCGCCGGGCGGCTGCGCGCCACTCATTCAGGCGCTTCACCACCACCGGCGACGAGCCAATGAGATAGAACGTGCCACGGAGCCGGGCCGAGTCGAGCGCGGGCACCACGTTGTCGAGGTCCACGTCGATGGCATCGTCATAGGTTAGCACCACGGCGCACTGCTTGTTGTGCCAGCTGCTAGTTTGGGCCAGCACCGGGCCGGGGCCGGCGAGGGCCGCCAGCAGCGCAAGTTTCAGGAGCGTGTTCATAGGTGCGGATGTGGGCCGAACCACAAAGATGCTGCCGCGGGGCGCGAACCTGGAGTGGAGCTACTTTATTTCTTCTACTTCCACGCGGCGGTTGCGCACGTCGGGCGAGGGATAGAGCGGGCGCGTGTCGCCGTAGCCCACGGTACTCAGGCGCCCGGCGGCCACGCCAGCCTGCACCAGAAAGGCCTTCACCGCCTCGGCCCGCTGCTCCGAGAGTACCTGGTTTTTGTCGGGCTCCCCGATTTTATCGGCGTGACCGGCAATGCGAAGCCGCAGCTCGGGGCGGGCCTTCAGCTCGGCGGCCAGTTGGTTGAGGGCCGGGCTGGAACTGGGCAGCAGCTCGGGCTTGCCCACTTTAAACAGTACCGTGGGCAGCACCACCGGCGTCGGCGTGGCAGGCAGGATGGGCGCGGGCGCCGCGGCCGTATCGGT
>NZ_BAAGZM010000494.1:0-3281 GCF_054778495.1 Hymenobacter agri | reverse complement strand
CGTGCTGCGCGTGGCCGTGAGCCAGCGGAATCGCTCGGCCACCGGCAGCTGCCCAATAACGCCGCCGGCGGCCCGGCCCTGGCAGATTTGCTCGAAGGCCCGTAGGCGGGCGGCTACTTCGGCCTGGTCGAGGGTTGGGGCGAAGGCGTGCAAGCGGGCTTCGGGCAACTGCCAGCGCACCTGCAAAAAGCCCAGGCCGCGGCAATACAGCACCACGCCCACGTTCAAAAACTCTTCGCGCTCCACGCGGGGCACCACCCGCAGCACGGCGTACTCAAATACGTGCATGGCGGGCATCTTCTATTTCCTGAATAAACGTGGCCGACTGCGCCAGCCGGTTTTCGAGAAACGCGGCGTAAGCGGCGCGCTCCTCGGCGGGCGTGCCGGCAGCGTGGGTTAGCCATTCGTCGGGCACCAGCGCCACAATGCCGCGAATGACTTCGGGCGTGAGGCGGGCGTGGCCCAGCGCATCGGCCGCCGCCAGCTCGGTAGCCTGGGGCAATAGCACGTGGGTTTTAATCTGGGGGAAGGGGCGCGGGCGCGGCGCGGCCCACTCAGGGCCGGCGTGGTGCACGTAGAGGGCCGCGCCGTGGTCAATCAGCCACAGCTCCTTGTGCCACATCAGCATGTTGGTGTTGCGGGCGGTGCGGTCCACGTTCAGCGTCAGGGCATCGAGCCACACGATGAGCGAGGCCAGGCCGGGCTCCACGGTGGTCACCAGCGCATCATAGGTGATGGCGCCGGAGAGGTAGTGCAGCGCCAGGTTGCGGCCGGTGCTGGCCTGCAGCAGGTCCTGAATTTCTTCGTCGGGCTCGGTGCGGCCGAAGCACTCGTCGAGCTCGCAAAACACGAGCTCGGGCACGCGCAGGCCCAATACGCGGGCTATTTCGCCCACAATCAACTCGGCAATCAGCGCCTTCACGCCCTGCCCCGCGCCCCGGAATTTCACCACGTAGAGAAAGCCGTCGTCGGCCTCGACCAGGGCCGGCAGCGAGCCGCCCTCGCGCAGCGGCGTCACGTAGCGCGTCACGGCCACGGTGCGGAGTTCAAAGGGTTCGGGCATGGGCAGGGAGGATTACGAATCGAACACAAAGAACGTCATGTAGAGCGCAGCGAAGCATCTCGCGTGTAGCAGTAATCCTGACGATTGGATTTACTACCACGCGCGAGATGCTTCGCTGCGCTCTGCATGACGTTCTGTTTGAATGATATTCCGCCCTTCCGATACTCCTCCGCCCCGCCCCTACTTCCGCTTGCGGAAATACACGTCGTTGCTGATGGACTCCAGCTTCACCACCGGGCCGCTGCCTTTGAGCGTGCCTTGCAGCCAGTAGCCAAAATCGGGATTGCGGCGCAGCGCCGTGCTGAATGCGATGTCCTGGTCGGTGTACACTTCGCCGTTCAGGGTTTTTAGCGACAGCTCGGCGCCCTTGGTATCGGGCCAGCTCACGTCGATAAAGCCGCTCAACGACTTGGCTTCGATGGCGTTGCTGAAACCTACAATGTCCACGTTGCCGCTGTAGGTGAACACGCGCAGGGCCACGTCGGCAGGCAGCGTGATTTCGTAAGCAATGTCGTCGCACACCTGCCGGCCATACCACATGTTGCGGCCGTGGCCGTGGTCGTCGTAGCCGGTGCAGTCGCCGGCTTTCGCCTGTTTCAGCATTTCCTTATCGAAATCGGCCGTGACGCGCAGCTGGTCGGCGGCGGGAGCCACGGTCAGCTGCAAGGCGTCGTTCAGGCGGTTCTGGTTGATGCTGACGGTGGCTTTCAGCGCCATCTGGCCCGGCGCGCCAGTGCGCACGCGGATGCTGGTGGCCTGGCGCAGGTCGAGAAACACGCGCTGGCCGGCCGTTACGGGGGCGGTTTTCTCAATAATTTTTTGGGCGGCGGCCGGCCCGGCCACGGCTATTGCGAGCAACAGAAGTAAAAAGCGAGGCATGGGATTGGGCAAGAAAAAAGTGAGAAGGAATGAGCATGGCGGGCCCGGCTCCAACGCGCCCGCCGCGCTGTTTATTTGGCTTTGCGCACGAAAATATCGCCGCTCACCGTTTTGAGCGACAGCACATTGCCGCCGCCGTTGATGCTGCCATCCACCACCTGGCCGCCGACGTGCTGCATGCCGTCCTGCTTACCGGCCAAGCTCATGTCGAAATCGGTGTAAACCTCGCCCGAGATGGAGCGCATGCGCAGGTTGGCCTTGGTGCTGGTGGGCAGGCTAATGTCCACGTCGCCGCTCACCGTCGAGATGGAGCTGGGGCCCTGGCGCAGCGGCGTGAAGCGCACCGTTACGTCGCCGCTCACGGTGTTGGCCACCACGGGGCCGGCCACGTTGGTCAGCTTAATGTCGCCGCTGGTCATGCTCACTTCGAGGTCGCCGCTCACGTCGCGCACGCTCACGTCGCCGCTGCCCTGCCAGCCGGCCTGCTTGTACTGCACGGCCGAAGCACGCGGCACCCGAATAACGTAGCTGGCCGAGCGGCGCGTGGCTTGCGCAATGCGCACCACGCCGCCTTCCTGCGTCACGGCCAGCCCCAGGCGGGTGTTGTCGATGGCCGTGTTGTACATCGGGCGCAGGCCGTCGGCGCGCTTGGGCGGCTCCTCATAGCCATCGCCCTTGATGACGAGCTCATCACCGTCGATGCCTTCCACCGTCACGTCGTTGCCCTGCATGTCGATGACGATTTTGGGGCTTTTGCTGGTGAGGCGGGTTTTGAATTCCTGGGCGTGGCCCGATGCAGCGAGCAACAAGCCCGTCAGCGTTAATAACACTAGTTTATGCATGAGTGAAAAAGCGTAAATCGAATGAAATGACGTCCCGTTCCGGTATTGCGGCCCAGCTGCGCAGGCAAGCGGAGAAGATTCAGGATTGTCGGAATGAGAGTTAGAATTAAATGAGTTTGCCAATGCCGGCTTCGGCCTGGGCGCGCACCACGGGCAGGGCGTCGGGGCGCTTGGCGAGGCGCTGCAGCTGGGGCACCGCGCGGTGCACGCGCAGCGATACCACCATGTCAATCAGCGCAATCTGCACGTTGGGGTCGGTTTGGATGGGCAGCGAGTTGGCCAGGCCCTCACGTACGCCGGGGGCATCGCGCAGACGGTAGAGGGCTTCGCAGGCCGCCAGCCGCACGTTGGGGTTGGGGTCGAGGTTGAGCGTATTGAGCAGCACCTGCACCGTGGCGTCGTCGGGCTCGGCGGTTTTGGGGGCGTTGGCCACCAGCGCAATCCGGCTGCTGGCCGATACCGCGTGGCCGCTGTCGTTGCTCAGGGCCACAGCCAGC
>NZ_BAAGZM010000493.1:0-3286 GCF_054778495.1 Hymenobacter agri | reverse complement strand
CCGGCCGGCAACCGCCGCAGCCGGGGCCGCGTAGCGAAGCACTCACCCGCTTTCGCGCTCATGCACCACCCGCTTGCCCACCGCTTCACCGTGGCCCACCCCGCGTGGGCGGCCCACGCCACCATCTACGAAGTCAACGTTCGCAACTTCACGCCCGAGGGCACTTTCCGGGCCTTTGAGTCGCACCTGCCGCGGCTGGTGGCAATGGGCGTGGTGATTGTGTGGCTGATGCCGGTGCACCCCATTGGCGCGGTGGGGCGCAAGGGTTCGCTGGGCTCGCCCTACGCCGTGCGCGACTACCTAGCGGTGAATCCGGAGTTCGGAACGATGGACGACCTGCGCCACTTGGTGCAGGCCGCGCACAACTTAGGGCTGAAGGTGATACTTGACTGGGTGGCCAACCACACCAGCCGCGATAACGACCTCATTGCCGCGCACCCGGACTGGTACCAGCACGATGCCCAGGGCCAGCTGGTGCCGCCCGTGGTCGACTGGACCGACGTGGTGGCCCTCGACTACACCAACCGCGCAATGCGCCGCTACATGACCGAGGCCCTGGCCTGGTGGATTCGCGAAACCGACATTGACGGCTACCGCTGCGACGTGGCCGGCCTGGTGCCCACCGATTTCTGGGACGAGGCCCGGCCGGTACTCGACGCCCTGAAACCGGTGTTTATGCTGGCCGAGTGGGACGAGATGTACCCGTCGGGGGGGCTGAGCTGGGAGGAATTCGACTCCGACACGCGCCTGCTCGAAAAGGCTTTCAACATGAGCTTCGGGCTGCGCCTGCACTACCTGCTCGACCGCATTGCCGAGGGCCACGCTGCGCTGGCCGACATCGACACCTACCTGGCCGCCGAGCGCGAGAAATACCCGCCCAGCGTGTACCTGATGCACTTCACCAGCAACCACGACGTGAACAGCTGGGACGGCACCGAGTACGAGCGGCTGGGCCCGCTGGCTTTGCCCTTCGCTGTGCTCACGGCCCTGCTGCCGGGCATGCCCATGCTCTACTCGGGCCAGGAAGCGGGCCTGAACCGCCGGCTCGAATTCTTCGAGCGCGATACCATTGTGTGGGGCAATTACCCGTTACAGGATTTCTACACTCGCCTGTTGCAGCTCAAGAAAACCCACCCGGCCCTGGGCAACGGCGACCCGGCCAGCCACCTGCTGCGCCTTCCAGGCCCGCCCAACGTGTACAGCTTCTGCCGCACCAAAAATGAGGCAGCTGTGCTGTGCGCCATCAATATTTCGGCCGAAGCGCGGCTGACGCCCACCGTGCCGGGCCAGTGGCGCGACCTGTTCAGCGATGAAACGCTGACGCTTTTCGCCGGCGAAGACCTGCTGGTGCCAGCCCACGGCTGGCGCGTGCTGGTGGCCAACTAACCTTTCACCCCGTCGTCTGTCATCCTGAGCATTCTGCGAATCAAGCAGAGTCGAAGGACCTTATCACGCAAACGTAATCGCTTCTACGTGATAAGGTCCTTCGCGGCGCTCAGGATGACAGACGAAACTTTAACAGACTTTCCAAGTACCCAAAACCAAACACCTATTCCCGCTATGCAAACCCGTGAACTTGGCCGCTCCGGCCTCCAGATTTCGCCCTTGATGCTGGGCGGCAACGTCTTCGGCTGGACCATTGATGAGGCCACTTCTTTCGCCGTGCTCGATGCCTTCGTGGCGGGCGGCGGCAACGCCATCGATACGGCCGATGCCTACTCGGCGTGGGTACCCGGCCACGTGGGCGGCGAGTCCGAAACCATCATCGGCAAGTGGCTGCGGCATCGCGGCCGGCGCGATGATGTCGTCATCGCCACCAAAGTGGGCTACGAGGTGAACCCGGACAACAAGGGCCTGAAAAAAGACTACATCCTGCGCGCCGTGGAGGGCTCGCTCCAGCGCCTACAAACCGACTACATCGACCTGTATCAGAGCCACAAAGACGACCCGACCACGCCGGTGGAGGAAACGCTCGAAGCCTACGCGCAGCTGGTGAAGGACGGTAAGGTGCGCGCCATTGGGGCGTCCAACTTCACCGCGGCCCGCCTGCAGGAGTCGCTGGACGCCAGTGCCCGGCACGGCTTCCCGCGCTACGAGACGCTGCAAAACCTCTATAACCTGTACGACCGGGAGGATTTTGAACAGCACCTCGCCCCGCTCCTATTGAAGGAGAATATCAGCGCGATTCCGTATTACGGCCTTGCCGCCGGCTTCCTCACCGGCAAATACCGCGACCAGAACGACCTGCAAAAGAGCCCGCGCGGCGCCGGCGTGGGCCAGAAGTATTTGAACGAGAAAGGCCTCGCCCTGCTCACCGCCCTCGACGCCGTGGCTGACCGCCGGCAGGCCACGCCCGCCCAGGTAGCCCTGGCCTGGCTGATGCAAGCCCCCACCGTGGCCGCTCCCATTGCCAGCGCCACCAGCGTGGGCCAGGTCACGGAGCTACTCGAAGCTACCGAGCTACGCCTCACGGCCGAGGATGTGAAAACGCTGGAGAATTTCCAGCCGGTGAAGGCAGAGAAGTAGCCGGATTAGAAAAGACCGTCATGCTGACCCATTCAAGCAACAAAAAAGCCCCTTCAGTAGCTACTGAAGGGGCTTTTCACTACTCAGAAAACTTACTTACTCCCGCACAAAGCGGCGCGTGGCGGTGCCCTCGGCCGTGGTGGCGCGCAACAGGTACACGCCGCTGGGCAGGGCGCTCAGGTCGAGCGGCTGGGCATTAGCCGAGGCGGGCACCGTGGCGCGGTACACCACCTGGCCCAGCGCGTTCAGCACCAGCAGCTGTACCGGCGCGTGTGCGTTGCTTAGCGTTAGGGTCAGCTTGCCGTCGGGCGTGGGGTTGGGATAGAGCTGCAGCGAGGCATCGGCCAGCTGCCGGGCCGTGGCCGTAACCACCAGCGGCAGCGAGGGCAGCGACGTGCACCCGTTAGCGTTGGTCGTCGTCACGGTGTACGAACCCAGCTGCGCTGCCGAATTCACCACGTAGCTCGAACCAGTGGCACCGGTGATGAGACTGCCGTTGAAGTAAAACTGGTTGCCGGTGGCCGCGCTGCTGGTGAGCGTGGTCGTTGGGCCGTTGTAGGTGGCCGTGAGCGAGGGGCGCGTGGGCAGGGCATTGATGGTAACGGTGGCCGTGGCCGATGTACCGCCGCAGGCCCCGCTGCTGCTCACCGTGTTGGTGATGGTGTAGGTGCCGAGCGTGCTGGCGGCCAGGTCGATGGCGCCGGTGGTGGCGTTCAGCACCAGGCCGGTGGTCGAGGAAAACGTGCCGGCGCTGGCCCCT
>NZ_BAAGZM010000492.1:0-3298 GCF_054778495.1 Hymenobacter agri | reverse complement strand
CCTGCACCTGCTTCTCGCGGGTGAAAATGCTCTGGTTGAGGTAGCGGCCAATGCGCACGTCGGCGTAGCTGGCGCCGGCGCTTTTGGCGGCATTCAGGCCCACGTCGGCCAGGCGTTTTTTCTGGGCCACGTCGAGGCCCGGCTCCAGCAGCCGCAGCGGGTCGACGGCGCTGCCGAGGCTGGGGAAGCCGGGCAAAAACAGGGCCCCGGTGGCCAGGCCGGTGAGGCCCACAAAGTCGCGTCTTTTCATAAGGTTGGAGAAGGTTTTTAGAACGTCATGCAGAGCGCAGCGAAGCATCTCGCGTGCAGTAGTAAATCAAATGTTGCAGACCGTTGAATACTGGTGGCACGCGAGATGCTTCGCTGCGCTCTGCATGACGTTCTGTTAAACCGCGTCTAAACCGCGTCGGACAAACTGGTGAAGGTGAAATCGCGGATTTTGAGCGGGGGCACCAAGCTGCCGCTCAGGCGCACGGGCTTGCCCAGCGCCTCCAGGTTGTTCAGCATAATCACCGGGCTTTCGTTGAAGCGGAAGTTCTTAATGGGAAACTTGATTTGGCCGTTTTCGATGTAGAACGTTCCGTCGCGCGTCAGCCCGGTGTACAGCAGCGTTTGCGGGTCAACGGCCCGAATGTAGTAGAGGCGCGTCACCAGAATGCCCTTGGCCGTGCCCTTAATGAGCTCGGCCGTGCTTTGGGTGCCGCCGGCCATAATCCAGCCGTTGGGCGGCGGGATGTCGGGGACGCCCGATTTCTGGGCCCAGTAGCGCGAGGTGTACAGGTTTTTCACCACGCCCTTCTCCACCCAGGTTACTTTCTGCTGGGGGCGGCCGTCGCCGGCGAAGGTCAGGTCGGGCACGTCGGGGTTGGTCGGGTCGGAGTAGATGGTGACCCGCTCGTCGAACACCTTCTCGCCCTTCTTATTGCCGCCGCCCTTTTTGCTCAGGAAGCTACGCCCTTCGTCGGCGTTGCGCACGTCCATGGCGCCCATCATGTTGTTGAGCAGGTCGATGGCCGCCGCCGGCTCCAGAATCACCGTGTACTTGCCCGGCTCAATGGCCTTCGCACCCACCGACGAAGCCGCTTTATCGGCTGCTACCTTGGTCAGGCGGGCCGCGTCGAACCTCGCCAAATCGGTGTAGTTGGCAATGGCGTAGCCCGAGCCGGTGCCGTCGGCCGTGCGCACGGTGATGGAGAAATCAAGATTAGAAACCTGCTGGTAAGCTTCGAGCCCCTTGGAATTACGCTTGGCCACGAAGCCGGCCGAGTCGTTAAAGAAGCCAGCGGAGCTCAGCTTCTTCTGCTCGCAGAGCGCCATGCTGGCTCCAATCTGCTCGGCCCGGTAGTCGGGCGTGATGGCAGCCGTGCGCGCCGCGAAAGAGCCCGGCGAAGCCAGATATGTCTGCGGACCGAGTAGCGGCACGTACTCGGGGCTTTCGGGGGCGAGGCGGGCAATTTCCTCGGCCCGCTGCACGCAGCGGCGCAGCGAGGCGTCGTCGAACTCGTTGCAGGTGGCCGTACCGCTGCGCTTGCCGAAGCGCGATTGCACGGCCAACGACACGTTCTCGCTGGCCCCGGCCGTGCTGATGGAATTGCGGGCCGAGCGTACGTTGCCGCCGGTGTTGCCGGTCAGCGTCGCCTCGCACTCATCGGCGGTGCTAAAGCTGAGGACCTTTTTGAGGATGGTTTGGGCTTCGTCTTTAGAGAGAAGGGCCATGATGATTAGCTGTTAGCTTGTAGCTGTTGGCTGTTAGCTTTTCGATGGTAGCCAGGTCCTCTGAATGGAGCTAACGGCTAGCAGCTATAAGCTAACAGCTTAAAATTTACCCGATTTTGCGCGCCGTATTTATCACGTTCACGCCGTTGAAGCGCGTGGTGGCCGAGCCGTGGCTCACGGCCGAAACCTGCGAGGGCTGGCCCTTGCCATCGAAAAACGACCCGAACAAGCGGTAGTCCGATTCGTCGCAGATGGCGGCGCAGGAGTTCCAGAATTCCTGGGTGTTGGCCTGGTAGGCCACGTCCTCAATCATGCCGGTAATCTGGCCCTTCTCGATGGCGTAGAACACCTGCCCGCCAAACTGGAAGTTGTAGCGCTGCTGGTCGATGGAATAGGAGCCGCGGCCGGCGATGTAAATGCCCTTGTCCACGTTTTTAATCAGCTCGTCCACGCTCAGCTTGGCTTTGCCGGGCTGCAGGCTCACGTTGGGCATGCGCTGGAACTGCACCGAATTCCACGAATCGGCGTAGCAGCAGCCGTCCGATTCGGTCTGGCCCACGATGTGCGCCTGGTCGCGGATTTTCTCATAGTCCACCAATCGGCCTTCCTTGATGAGGTCCCAGCGCTTGGTTTTCACGCCTTCGTCGTCGTAGCCCACCGCGCCCAGCGAGCCGGGCTGTAGCTTGTCGGCCACGATGTTCACCAGCTTCGAACCGAAGGGAATGCCCTTGGCTTTCCACTCCAACGTCGCAAATGAAGTGCCCGCGTAATTAGCCTCGTAGCCCAGCACGCGGTCCAGCTCCAGCGGGTGGCCCACCGATTCGTGAATGGTCAGGCCCAGATGGTTGGGCTCCAGCACGAGGTCATATTTGCCGGCCGTAACGGATTTCGCGGTCAGCTTTTCCTTCACCTGCTTGGCGGCCAGGGCGGCGTCTTCCAGCATGTCGTAGGAATTGCGGTAGCCAATGAGGCCGGTGCCGGCCGGGCCCGCCAGCTTGTCGGCCGCCTGGGGCGTGAGGTACTCGTAGCCCAGGCCCATTGGCGCGCTCAGTGCGTCGCGGGTGCGGAACTTGCCGCTGGCCTTGTCGATGCCCGTGACGGAAAACGTGGGCCAGATGCGGTGCACGTCCTGGTCGATGTAGGAGCCGTCGGTGCTGGCGAAATACTTCTGCTCGTTAATCTGAAACAGCGAGGAATTGACGAAGCTCGCGCCGTTGTCGATGGCTTTGGCGTTGGCCGCCAGCAGCAGCTCCACCTTCTGCGCCACCGGCACCTCGAAGGCGTTTTGCTTGATGGGCGTTTTCCAGCTCACTTCGCCGTAGCCCTTTTGCGGGGCCAGCTGCACCTTTTCCTTCTGCACTTTCGAGTTGGCCTTGGCGATGGACACGGCCAGCTGGGCGGCTTTGGCGAGGCTGGCCTCCGTCACCACGTTGGTGGCGGCGAAGCCCCAGGTGCCGTTGGCCAGCACCCGCACGCCCGCGCCGAAGCTCTCGCCGCTGGCCAGGTCCTGCACCTGCTTCTCGCGGGTGAAAATGCTCTGGTTGAGGTAGCGGCCAATGCGCACGTCGGCGTAGCTGGCGCC
>NZ_BAAGZM010000491.1:0-3300 GCF_054778495.1 Hymenobacter agri | reverse complement strand
CCATGCCCGCCGCCGCCCGCGCCCGCATCGAGCAGGAGCGGCCCGGCCAGCCCCTATCCGACGAGTACCTGAAGTTTCTGGTGCGGGAGCTCAAGCCGTACGTCGACCAGCACTTCCAGACCTCGCCGCGCCGGGCCGACACCTTCGTGGCTGGCTCCAGCATGGGCGGGCTCATCTCGCTGTACGCGGCGCTGGAATACCCGCAGACGTTTGGCGGGGCCGCCTGCTTCTCCACGCACTGGCCGTTGAGCCTGAAGGAAAACCGCTCCGATTTCGCCACGGCCATGGTACAGTATCTCGACAAGAAACTGCCCCGCAATCCCAAGCCCCGCCTGTATTTCGACCACGGCACCACCACGCTCGATGCCTGGTACGCCCCGCATCAGGCGCGCATCGACAGCACCGGGCGGGCGCACGGCTACGCGGCCGACAACTGGCTCAGCCGCAGCTTCCCCGGCGCGGCCCACAACGAAGCCGCCTGGAAGAAGCGCGTGGGCCCGGCGCTGGAGTATTTGTTGGGGCGGTAAGGCCGGGAAGGCCACAAGTAAAACGTCATGCTGAGCGGAGTCGAAGCATCTCTACCGCGTAACTAATCCAAACCATCAGGAATAGTATTGTGGGAGAGATGCTTCGACTCCGCTCAGCATGACGGGCTTTGTTATTCTATCAAACCAGCAGGGCTACGCCCTACTGGCCGCCGGCCGAATACTCGGTGTAGCCGCCGAGCAGGTTGCGCACATTAGTGAAGCCCTGCTGGGTGAGGAAGGCTTTGGCCTGCGACGAGCGGGCGCCGCTCTTGCACTGCACAATAACTTCCTGGTCTTTCCAGGCTTCGAGGTCGTCGAGCTTTTCGGGCAGGGTGCCGAGCGGGATGTTCTGGGCCGTGGGGATGCGGCCTTCTTCGTGCTCCCAGGGCTCGCGCACGTCGATGAGGTGAGGGGTTTCGCCGGCTTGCAGGCGCTGGCGCAGTTCGGTGGTGGTGATGTCGGCCATGGGGTGAGAGGGTTGGGGAAATGGATGCGCGAAAGTACGGCAGCCGCGGGCTTGCAATCGTAACAAATGGGTCATCAGCCACGTGCAGCCTTTAGTGTATCTTTGACTTCTGTTTGCTACCCATTTTAATTCGGGCCACCGCCAGCCGGCTTCGTGCGGCCAGCCGGGCCCGTTGCTTCCGCCCGAACATTCAATCTCCTCTTTTTTTTATCATATGAAGCAAGTTTTCTCGACGCTGCTGCTGGCGCTGGCCCTGGTGCCGGCCGCGCTGCACGCTCAAACCTTCCCGGCCGTGCCGGCCGCCCCGCCCTCCAACCTGCAGGGCCAGGCCCTGCGCGACTGGCTGCGCACCAACTGGTACGACGGCAAGCGCAACGTGCTGTCGTACGCCGCCGCCCGGGCCAAAATGTATAACTACGCCGACAACTACAACAACTCGGTGACGTGCGTGTACGGGGGCTACAACACGCCGGTGCCGCTCGACTTCAACAGCTCGAGCACCACCTCGGCGGCCAACATCAACTGCGAGCACACCATTCCGCAGTCGTGGTTCAGCTCGGCGGCGCGCATGGTGTCCGACATGCACCACCTCTACCCCACCTACATTCAGTGGAACTCGAACCGGGGCAACAACCCCTACAGCGAAATTCCGGACGCAACGACGACCATCTGGATGCGCAATACCACGGCCATCAACACCATCCCGTCGGCCAACATCGACGAGTACAGCGAAGCGACATCGTCGACGTTTGAGCCCCGCGAAGACCATAAGGGCAACGTGGCCCGCACGGCGTTCTACTTCTACACCATGCACGACACGCAGTCGGAGCTCATTGCCACCGGCCACCAGAACATCACGTCGATTGCGCCGCTGGCGACCCTCTACGCCTGGCACCTGGCCGACCCAGTCGACGCCCACGAGATTGAGCGCAACCGCCGCGTAGCCGCCAGCCAGGGCAACTACAACCCCTACATCGAGTACCCCAACCTGGTAGCCCTGGCCTACGGCTTGGCCCCGGCCGGCCCCACGTTCAGCTTCGCCAATGCCACCGGCACCATCGTTGAGGGCAACGCCGGCACCAGCACCTACACCTTCACCGTGAACCTGAGCCCCGCCGCCACCACGGCCAGCACCGTGCAGGTCAGCCTGAATACGGGCAGCTCAACGGCTACCAACGGCACCGACTTCTCCTTCACTTCGCCTACCACGGTGACGTTCCCGGCCGGCAGCACCTCGCAGACCGTGACGCTGACCGTGAACGGCGACACCCAGCCCGAAACCGACGAAACCGTGGTGCTGGGCCTGACCAGCCCCAGCACCGGCAACAGCGTAGGCTCGCCCGCCAGCCACACGCTCACCATCACCAACGACGATGGCCCCGCGCCCACCGTGGCCTTTGCTTCGGCCGCCGGCTCGCAGGCCGAAGGCAACTCCGGCACCACCACCTACACCGTGAACGTGACGGCCACCGGCACGCTGCCCAGCGGCACCTTCACGGTGCCCGTGAGCGTGGACGCCGCCAACAGCACCGCCACTCCTACTACCGACTACACGCTGAACACCACCAGCCTGACCTTCAGCGCCACGGCTACTACGCAGCCCGTCACCATCACCGTGGTGGGCGATGCCGTATACGAGCCCAGCGAAACGGTGCGCCTGCTGCTGGGCACGCCTTCCAACAACAACATCATCGTGGGCACGCCCAGCGCCCACGTGTTCACCATCGCGAACGACGACGCGGCCCCGGCCGGCTCGCCCTGCACCAAGCCCTACTTCACGCAGTACATTGAGTCGGCCACCGGCAACACCAAGGTGCTGGAAATTTACAACCCGACAGCGAGCCCGATGCCGCTGACCGGCAAGCGCGTGGTGCTGTACGCCAACGGCGCTACCACCGCCACCGCTACCCTGAACCTGACCGGCACCATCGCCCCCGGCGACGTGTATGTGATTGCCAACACCGGCGTGACCGATACCGGCGTGGCGGCCCAAACCGACGTGCAGAACAGCGTGGCCTTCTTCAACGGCGACGATGCCATTGGCCTGTTCGACGGCACCGACACCCTCGACGTGATTGGCGTAATCGGCCAGCAGCCGACTTCGTGGACTACCGCCGGTGGCGGCTCGACCCTGAACAACACGCTCGTGCGCCTGCCCAACACCACCCAGGGCGGCCGTTGGAACGGTCCCAACGGTGCCGCCACCTGGACTGGCAACGGCGTCGACAACTTCGCCGGTGTGGGCAGCTACACCAGCGCGGGCTGCTTCGTGGCCACCGCCACCCGCACCGCCACCGTGCTGCGCAA
>NZ_BAAGZM010000490.1:0-3307 GCF_054778495.1 Hymenobacter agri | reverse complement strand
GGTGTACATCGTGCTGGGCCAGCGCACGGCCACTGTGCTGCCGGGCCAGCAAGCCGTCGCCGTTGGGATGCTGTTCGCGGCGCTGCCGGTGCTGCCCATGGGCCTGGCCAGCGGCAGCTTAGCGGGCCTCACGCCGCATTTGCTGCTGCTGGGTGGCTTGTTGGCGCTGCTTTCCAGTGTGTTGCCTTTTTCGCTCGAAATGCAGGCCCTGCGCACGCTGCCTACCCGCACCTTCAGCATCCTGATGAGTCTGGAGCCGGTGGCGGCGGCGCTGTCGGGCTGGGCGCTGCTGAATGAGCGGCTGTTGCTACTGCAGTGGCTGGCGGTAGTACTCATCGTGGTGGCCAGCGTCGGGGCCACGCTCACTGCCAAGCCCGTTGAGCCGGTGGTGCTGGGCGGCGAGTGAGGTACGCCTGATTACTTGTTTGTTATAGAATAAAAAGACCGTCATGCTGAGCTTGTCGAAGCATGACGGTCTTTTATTGTTTCAAGTAATCGTTTTAGATTGAAACCTAGCCCGGTTGGGCGGCAGGGCTATTAAGCTCGGCCGCCGCGGCTGCATCCAGAAACCACTGCCGCTCACCGGCCGAAGGCGCAATTAGCTGGGCCGGAAACTCTTCGGCGTTGCGTGCGCCTTGGCGCACGCGGCGCACGGCCGCCGCCTTGTCGGCCCCGAAAACCAGAAACGCCACCGCCCGCGCCTGGTTGATGAGCGGGGCCGTGAAAGTGAGGCGGTACATAGCCACTTCGGGCACAAACACGGCCTGCACCTCGGCCGTGGTGGCGTGCAGCACTTCGGTGTGCGGAAATAGCGAAGCTGTGTGCGAATTGTCGCCCAGCCCCAGCAGCACCAGGTCGAAGCGGGCCGGCTTGGGACCGAAAAAGTCTTTGATTTCCCTGGTGTAGGCGGCCGCTGCTTTGGCGGGTGGCAGTTCGGTTTGGAAGGCGAAAACGTGGTCGTCGGCAATGCCGAGCGGGGCCAGTAGGGCCGTTTGCGCCATCAGGTAGTTGCTCTGCGAGTCGGTGCGGGGCACGTTACGCTCATCGCCGAAGAAGAAGTATACGCTGGGCCAGTCGACCTGCTCGCGATAGGCAGGGGAGGCCAGCAACTCGTACAGCTTTTTGGGGGAGCTGCCGCCGGAGAGGGCCACGGCGAAGCGGCCGCGGGCGGCGGTGGCCTCGGCGGCTTTTGTTACGAAATAGTCGGCCAGGTCGCGTAGCGTAGCTTCGGTGGTAGGATGGATGTGCAGAGGCATAGTGTTGTTTTCGAATAAGGATGGAAAAGCGGAATACCCCGAAATTTTATTTCGGGTCGGGCGAACGATGTGTACGCGCTTGTTCTCACGGGCCGAAATAAAATTTCGGGGTACTCCGTCCGGCGTCTCTACGCCTTTTTCTTCCCACCGCCCTTCAGCGGCAGCGTGAACCAGTGGAAACCGTCGCGGGCAATCAGCGCCTCGGCCACTTCGGGGCCCCACGAGTCGGCCGAGTAGTTGGGGAAGCTTAGGCTGGGGCGGCTCTGCCACGAGTTGAGGATGGGCATCACCAGGTCCCAGGCTTCTTCCACCTGGTCGCCGCGCATGAACAGCGTCTGGTCGCCGAGCATGGTGTCGAGCAGCAGGGTTTCGTAGGCTTCGGGCGCTTCGGTGGTGTAGGTGCCATCGTAGTCGAACACCATGTCCACGGTGTTCAGCATCATGTCGAGGCCCGGACGCTTGGCCTGCACCTGCAGGCGGATGCTCATTTCGGGCTGAATGCTGATAATGAGTCGGTTCTTGCGCCAGCCCTCGGCCGTTTCGGCTGGGAAAATGACGTGCGGCACGTCCTTGAACTGAATCGTAATAATGGATGCCGAGCGGTGCAGGCGCTTGCCCGTGCGCAGGTAAAACGGCACGCCCTGCCAGCGCCAGTTGTCCACAAAAAACTTCACCGCCGCGAAGGTTTCGGTGCTGGACGTGGGGTTCGCGCCGGGCTCCTCGCGGTAGCCGGGCACCTCTTGGCCCTCAATCCAGCCCGGCCCGTACTGCCCGCGCACGGCCGACTCGCGCACCGTTTCGGGCGTGAAGCGGCGCATGGCCCGCAGCACGTCTACCTTGCGGTTGCGCACCTCGTCGGCCGTAAAATTCACCGGCGGCTCCATCGCCACCAGGCACAGCAGCTGCAACAGGTGGTTCTGAATCATGTCGCGCAGGGCGCCCGAACCGTCGTAGTAGCCGGTGCGCTCGCCCACGCCCAGCTGCTCGGTCACCGAAATCTGCACGTGCTCGATGGTATTGCGGTTCCAGAGCGGCTCCATGATGGCATTGGCGAAGCGGAAGGCCATGATGTTCTGCACCGTTTCCTTGCCCAGGTAGTGGTCGATGCGGTAAATCTGCTTCTCCTCGTAATGCTGTGCCAGCAGCTGGTTCAGCGCCCGGGCCGACTCCAAATCGTGCCCAAACGGCTTCTCAATCACGATGCGCACCCGGTTGGGGTCGGTATCGGTATGGCTCTTGGCAATGCCCGTGGCAATGACGGGAAAGAACTCGGGCGCCACTGCCAGATAGTAAATGATGTTGGCCGGCGCGTCCCATTCCTTCTCCAGCGCCGCAATGCGCTGGCCGAATTCCTCGTAGGCGGCCGGCGTTTTCACGTCCGAAGCCTGGTATTGAATGTGGGGCGCAAACTGCTTCCATTGGTCGGTTTTGGCCTTGCCGCTACGCGAAAACCGGTTCACATCGGCTAGCAGGTTGGTGCGGAATTCCTCATCGGTGAGCTTGGTGCGGCCCGTGCCGATGATGGCAAACTGCGCCGGCAGCCAGCCATCCAGAAACAGATTATACAGCGCCGGCGTGAGCTTGCGGGCGTTCAAATCGCCGGTGCCGCCAAAAATGACAAACACGGTAGGCGGAATAGTAGTGGCGGTGGTGTTCATGCCGAAAGAGAGGGCGGAATGTTGATGGGAGTAAGTAAATCACCTGTCATCCTTGAGCATGTCGCTAGATGCGCGACATGCTCAGAATGGCAGGCGTAAACAAATGCTAGCTGTTTGGCTTCACCGGCTCCTCGGCCGGGCCGTGCTCGTCCACCTGCGCGTCTTTTTTGTTGCTGGCATCCTCGTGCTCCGGCGTCCATTGGGTATGGAAAACACCCTCTTTGCCAATCAGCTCGTAGGTGTGCGCGCCGAAATAGTCGCGCTGGGCCTGAATCAGGTTCGACGGCAGGCGGCCAGTGCGGTAGGAGTCGAAGTAGCTCAGCGAAGCCATGTAGGCCGGCACGGCCAGGCCGCCGGTAGCGGCAGCGGCCACCACGGCGCGGGTGCCGGGCA
>NZ_BAAGZM010000489.1:0-3315 GCF_054778495.1 Hymenobacter agri | reverse complement strand
GATGTTGCCCGCGCCGGCCACCCGTCCGCTCGAAATCACGGTGCCCGGCCGCGACGACCTCGACCCCAATGCCGGGGCCGACATTGCCGCCGTGGCCGACGAGGACGAGGATGCCGACGCCATGCCCCACGTCAACTACGACCCCACCCTGGACCTTTCGCGCTTCCAGTTCCCCACGCTGGAGCTGCTCAACGATTATGGCATTCCCAAAGCGCAGGTAACCAAGGAGGAGCTGGAGGCCAACAAGGACCGCATCGTGGAGACGCTGGGCCATTACAGCATCGCCATTGCCAGCATCAAGGCCACCATCGGGCCCACGGTTACGCTCTACGAAATCGTGCCTGAGGCCGGCGTGCGCATCTCTAAAATCAAGAGCCTGGAAGATGATATTGCCCTGAGCCTGGCCGCGTTGGGTATTCGCATTATTGCGCCCATCCCGGGCAAGGGTACCATCGGTATCGAGGTGCCGAATACGAAGAAGGAGATGGTGAGCATCCGCTCGGTGTTGGGCTCTGAGAAGTTCGCGCGCAGCGAGATGGACCTGCCCATTGCCTTCGGCCGCACCATTACCAACGAGGTATTCGTGGCCGACCTAGCCAAAATGCCTCACTTGCTGATGGCCGGTGCCACCGGCCAGGGTAAGTCGGTGGGCCTGAACGTGATTCTGGCCTCGCTGCTTTACAAGCGCCACCCCGCCCAGCTCAAGTTCGTGCTCGTCGACCCCAAAAAGGTGGAATTGAGCATCTTCAACAAGATTGAGCGCCACTACCTGGCCAAGCTACCCGACACCGACGAGGCCATCATCACCGATACCAAGAAGGTGGTGAACACGCTGAACTCGCTGTGCATGGAGATGGACCGGCGCTACGACCTGCTGAAAGAAGCCGGCTGCCGCAACCTAAAGGAGTATAACGCCAAGTTCATCGAGCGACGCCTCAACCCCAAGAAAGGCCACCGCTTCCTGCCCTTCATCGTGCTGGTAATCGACGAATTGGCCGACCTGATGATGACGGCCGGCAAAGAGGTGGAAACGCCCATTGCCCGCCTCGCGCAGCTGGCCCGCGCCATCGGCATTCACCTCATCGTAGCCACCCAGCGCCCCTCGGTGAACGTGATTACCGGCATCATCAAGGCCAACTTCCCCTGCCGGATTTCCTTCAAGGTGACCAGCAAAATCGACTCGCGCACCATTCTCGACACCGGCGGGGCCGACCAGCTCATCGGCCAGGGTGACATGCTGTTCTCGGCCGGCTCGGATTTGATTCGCGTGCAGTGCGCCTTCATCGACACGCCCGAAGTAGACCGCGTCTGCGACTTCATCGGCGAGCAGCAGGGCTACAACGACGCCTACCTGCTGCCCGAAGTAGCCGGGGCCGATGGCGACGGCGGTGGCAATGAGGAGATGGACCCCTCGGAGCGCGACTCCATGTTCGAGGACGCGGCCCGCTGCATCGTGTTGCACCAGCAGGGTAGTACCTCGCTGCTACAGCGTAAGCTCAAGCTCGGCTACAACCGCGCCGGCCGCCTCATCGACCAGCTGCAGCACGCTGGCATTGTGGGCCCGTTCGAGGGCAGCAAGGCCCGCGACGTGCTCATTCCCGACGAATACCAGCTCGAACAATTGCTCAATTCCATGAAATAATAATCCCATCAGTAGCGTAAGCTTCGGCTTACGCTACTTTTTTTGGCTTCATTTGCATTTCATTGGCAAACTGGCCGGACGTTTGTTATTCAACTTCCGTATCAGGCATTCCAAGCGAGGCCGTAGTTCCTCCAGACCCTTAACTCTCACATGAAAAAGACCCTCTCTCTGCTGATGTTCGCGGCAACGCTGGCCCTGCCCGCCGCCGCCCAGCAAGACCCCAAAGCCGGTAAAATTCTCGACCAGATGAGCGCCAAATACCAAGCGCTGAAAGCCTTCCAGGCCACCTTTACGCAGACGTTGGAAAACCCCAGCGCCAAGGTGAAGCAGAACATCAACGGCGACATCGTGGTGAGCGGCCAGAAATTCCGCCTCAAAATCAGCGGCCAGGAAGTCATCAACGATGGCAAAACCACTTGGACGTATTTGAAGAACGAGAACGAAGTGAACATCTCCGACTCGGACCCGGACGCCCAGGAAATGTCGCCCTCCCAGATTTATACGATGTATAAGAAAGGCTACAAATACACCTACGTGCAGCAGGTAACCGAAGCCGGCGAGCCGCTGGATGTGATTGAGCTGGCCCCCGAAAACCGCAGCAACGACGTGTTCAAGGTGCGCCTGAAAGTGCGCAAGAAGGACGCCTCGGTGAAAAGCTGGCAGATGTTTAAGAAGAACGGCAACCAGTACACTTTTCTCATCAAGAACTTCAAGCCCAACCCGCCGGTCGATGCCACGACGTTTGCTTTTGACAAAGCCAAATACAAAGGCGTGAAGGTGGTGGACCTGCGCTAACTGCTGGTAACAACACCGCTATCAAACGGCCCGCTTCGACCAGAGGCGGGCCGTTTCTATTATCCAGCAGCATCACTGTAAACTTTTGTGAATAATCTTGCGAGATGAATGGCAAGATGCAATTAGTGATTTATGTAGCAGAGCAGGCTCAATATTTTCTCAGAGAAATTGGCGAGTTATATCCTTTTGCTGTTTTTCTTAATAATGAAGGAGAAGTAAAACAGTTGCTCTTGAATTGGGAAGAAGAAAAGCCTGCCGTAAAAGAGTATGCTACCGCACTAGAAGCGGTAGTTAAGGTGCGCCTGCGGTTTGAATCAATTTTAGGTGGAGTAATTTGCACAGATGTTCTTTACAGAGCGAATTCTGAAGCTGAGAAGGTAGATGCATTGCAAATGAAGCTGCTGGTAGCAGATGGTACTGAGCATTATTATCAGCCTTATTCGGTTGTCGGGCAAAGCGTTGAATTTGCCGCCATTGTCCGCGACGATATGACATTTGACCGGCCGTCACAATTGGCTGAATAGTGTATGCGCGAAGATTTCTACCACTACGTCTGGCAGCACCAGTACTTCGACAAAACCGACCTGTGCACGGCAGCGGGTGAGACGATTCAGGTGCTGAAGCCCGGCCACCGTAATGCCGATGCCGGGCCCGACTTCCTGAACGCCCGCCTGCGCATCGGCGATGTGGAGTGGAACGGCGCGGTCGAAATTCACCTCCGCGCCTCCGACTGGACCCGCCACCAGCACCAGACCGACCCCAAGTACGACCAAGTCATTCTGCACGTCGTGGGCCAGCACGATGCCGACGTGGCCCGCACCAACGGCAGCCTCATTCCGGCGCTGGCGCTGCAGGCGCGGGTGGCCCCCGAGCTGCTG
>NZ_BAAGZM010000488.1:0-3324 GCF_054778495.1 Hymenobacter agri | reverse complement strand
CACAGCCTGACGGTGCTGACCTGGGGCGGGCTGCGCGGCGGCCTCTCGGTGGCCTTGGCCCTGAGCCTGCCCGCCGCTATGCCGCGCGAGCTGCTGGTGGGCATGACGTATGTCATTGTCGTGTTTTCGGTTATCGGCCAGGGCCTCACCATCGGGCCGCTGGTGCGGCGGCTGGGGCTTGCCAAACCTACCGAATCGTCCACCAAAACTGCGGCTTAATTCTGCGCCGGCAGGACCTTTTTGGCAGGTTTTCGCTGTTTTTCAGGCCATGAATCTATTTATCATCGGCGATGTGCACGGCTGCTCTCACACCTTTCGCGAGCTGCTGACGCGCTGGGACCCGGCCACCGACCACCTCATTCAGGTGGGCGACCTGGTGGACCGGGGCGCTCACATTCCGGAAACCGTAGTCTTGGCGAAGCAGCTTAACGACCAGTACCCCGCCACGACCACCTTCCTGCTGGGCAACCACGAGGATGCGCTGCTGCATCACTTCGGGCCGCAAGGCCCGTACCCGGGCTGGCTGAAATGGGGTGGCCGCAGCACCCTCGACCAGTACGAAGCCCAGGCCGGGCTGCTGGCCGAACACCTGAACTGGCTGGAAGCGCGGCCGCTGCTCTGGGAAAACGACCATGTGCTGGTGAGCCACGCCGGCATCAGCACCTCGCCGCACGCTCTCGACCCCGACAGTTCCGATGGGCTGCTGTGGGCACGGGGGCCGCTCAAGCGCCTCGACAAGCTGCAGGTGGTGGGCCACACGCCGATGCCCGACGGCGAGCCCATTCACGACCCCGACTCGCACACCATGTACATCGATACGGGCGCGGTGTTTGGGCGCAACCTGTGCGGCCTGCGCCTCTCCCCTACCGGCGTGGTGCTCGATATTATTCTGATTCCCGTTGACCCGCACGACCTGCCGGCGTAAAGCCAGTTTCTGCGCTTCGATTTTTCGCTCTGCAAACATGCTCAACCAAGCCGCCATCGAACACCTTATGGCCGCCGACCCCATCCTCGGCGCCGTCATCGCCAACGGCCGCGACATCCACCCGCGGCCCCACGAAGACCTGTACCTGGCCCTGCTGCGCGCCATTGTGAGCCAGCAGATTTCGACCAAAGCCGCCGCCGCTATCTGGAAGCGGTTTCAATCCCTATTCCCGCCCGAGGGCTATCCCGAGCCCCGCGAAGTGCTGGCCCTGAGCGAGGACGAGCTGCGCGCAGTGGGCCTCTCGCGCCAAAAAGCCGGTTACCTCAAAGCCATTGCCGAGTATAACGAGCGCGGCCTGCTCGACTACGAGCACCTCACCAGCCTGTCGGAAGAGGCCTTCACGCAGCATCTTACCGCCATCAAAGGCGTGGGCCGCTGGACGGCCCAGATGCTGCAAATGTTCGCCCTCGACCAGCCCGACGTGTTTTCGGAAGGCGACCTGGGCGTGCAGAATGCCATGCGCAAGCTCTACGGCCTCGAAGAAACTGGGCGCGCCCTGCACAAGCGCATGCTGGCCATTGCCGAACCGTGGCGGCCCTACCGCTCGCTGGCCTGCAAGTACCTGTGGCAGAGCTTAGATAACGGCACGCAGATTCCGCCGTCGGTGTAAGCACCTGGGGAAACGCCCCTACCTCAACACCTTTTCGTGCATTTTAAACACCTCTTCCTGCACAAACTGCTCGCCTTCCTGGCGCAGAATGGCGAGGTTGTCGATGGTGATTTTGAGGTTGTAGGTTTCCTGGTTGAGGTAGCCGAGCACGGGGCCAAGCAGGTCGGGCGTGGTGTCGTGCAGGGCCAGCGAGATGTGCGGCAGCCAGCAGTCAGGCCCGCTGAATTTGTCGGTGCGCAGGCACAGCGGCGCGGTGGCGGCCAGAATGCGCCGGTGTAGGGCATTGAGGGCATCGGAGCGCAACACCGGAATGTAGATGACCGGCCGCTCGCCCGGAAACACGCCCAGCCCGGTGGTGAAGGCCGGAAACGGCTCAGTGGTGGCCGCCACGTCGGCCAGCGCCTCTTTGAGGGCGCAGAGCTTGCGCACGCCGGCCAGCTGGTAGGTCAGGTGCGGGTCGAGGGTGGCCTGCACGTCGTCGAGGCCGAACTTATCCTCCAGGCTCTCGATGATGCGGTTGATGCGGGCGGCGTGGGGCGGCGAAAGCAGGGTAGTAATGGCTAGCATTGGGTAGCAACTGAAAGGCATACGGCCGGGTGTACGGCCTGCAGCGCCGGATGGGTTATCGACAATCGACCGCCGGCTTGGCAGCGACGCCCAAAGCAAGCCCCCGCCCGGGGCGATGCACGCCGCCACGGCCGCCAGGCACCGCTCTCAAATTGAGCCCCCGGCCCCCTACCGGTGCCCGAGCTGCTGGTTGAACTGCTGGCTCTGGCCGCGCGGAATGCTGAGCGACTGGAACGCCTCGCCCCGCATAATTTTGGCCAGCTGCACCAGCTGCCCCACGTGCGAGCTATAGTGCGCCACCTGCCGCTGCACGGCCTGCAGCACGGTGTGCGCCTCGCCGCGGATGCGCACCGTGCGCAGCAGGTCGGCGGGCTGCAGCGCGTCGAGCAGGTCGAACAGGATTTGCCAGGCGGTGTGCCACTCGGCTTGCAGGGCCGGAATGCTGGCGGCGGTGGGCTCTTCGAATTCCTGGTCGCGCTGGCGGGTGGGCTTTTCGCCGTCGGTGGTCAGAAAATCGGTGAAGCGCGAGCGCAGGTTGCCCACCAGATGCTGCACGATGACGGCCACCGAGTTGCTGCCCGGAGCGGGCTGGTACCGCCATTCTTCGGGGCTGATTTGGGCCAGGGCGCGGTCGGCCAAGGCTTTGTATTGCTGAAAATTGTGGCGGAAGGAGGCCAGCAGGGCCTCGCCCAGCGCGGCGGAATCGGCAGGAGCTTGCATGGGCCAAATGTAGGCGCGCCGGGCAACACGCCGAAAACATTCGCTGGGCTTCGTCCTTATCCACTGCGTGGCTCCGGCCCGGCAAGCAGGGGCGTGGTCGGGAAAGTCGGCGCTTTTATCGACTTCGCTGGTGGGCGGCACAACCCTGCCGGCCGCTTTCGCCGTTAAGCCAGCCAGTTCGTTCCTTCCGTGCCTGCTTCGTCCGCCTCTTCTGTTTCGCCTGCTCCGGTTTCGAAGCCTCGCCCCCGGCGCTGGGTATGGTGGCTGTTGGGCACGGTGGCCCTGCTGCTGGCGGCCGTGCTGGTCGCCCAGCACTGGCTCGACCCGTGGCTGCGCCGCAAGTTGGAGCAGCAGGTCAGCATCCAGACCCACGGCCAGTACCGCCTGCAAGTGGGCGCGCTGCACACCAGCCTGTGGCAGCGCGCCATTCGCCTCAGCGGCC
>NZ_BAAGZM010000487.1:0-3326 GCF_054778495.1 Hymenobacter agri | reverse complement strand
GCCCGCCGGGCCGAGCGGCAGGCCGACTTCGCCGCCGGCATCCTGCCTGATTTCCTGCCCGAAACCCAGCGCATCCGCGAGCAGGCCTGGACGGTGGCCCCGCTGCCCGCCGACCTGCTTGACCGCCGCGTCGAAATCACCGGCCCCGTGGAGCGGAAGATGATTATCAATGCCCTGAACTCGGGCGCGAGCGTGTTCATGGCCGATTTGGAGGACTCGAACGCGCCAACCTGGGACAACATCATCCAGGGCCAGCTCAACCTGCGCGATGCCGTGCGCCGCACCATCTCGCTGAGCACGCCCACCAAAGAGTATACCCTGAACGAGAAAACGGCCGTGCTCATGGTGCGCCCGCGCGGCTGGCATTTGCTCGAAAAGCATATTCTGGTTGATGGAGAGCCCATCAGCGCCGCGTTGCTCGATTTTGGCCTCTACTATTTCCACAACGCGCACGAGCTGTGCGCCCGCGGCACGGGGCCGTATTTCTACCTGCCCAAGCTCGAAAGCCACCTCGAAGCCCGCCTCTGGAACGACGTGTTCGGCTTCGCCCAATGGTCGCTGAAGCAGCCCAAATGCGTCATCAAGGCCACGGTGCTGATTGAAACGCTACCCGCTGCCTTCGAACTGAACGAGATTCTGTACGAGTTGCGCGAGTACAGCGCAGGCCTGAACTGCGGGCGCTGGGACTATATCTTCAGCTACATTAAGCGCTTGGGCCTCAAGCCCGAATTTCGCCTGCCCAACCGCGCCGAGGTCACGATGACCGTGCCCTTCATGGCCGCCTACTCGGCGCTGGTGGTGCAAACCTGCCACCGCCGGGGCGTGCACGCCATCGGCGGCATGGCCGCCCAGATTCCCATCAAAAACGACCCGGCCGCCAACGAAGCGGCCCTGGAGAAAGTGCGCCAGGATAAAATTCGCGAGGCCACCAACGGGCACGACGGCACCTGGGTAGCGCATCCCGGCCTGGTGCCGGTGGCGCTGGAAGTGTTCAATCGCCTCATGCCCGGCCCCAATCAAATCGAAAACAAGCGCCCCGACGTGCACGTGACCTCCACCGATTTGGTAAAATCACCGGCGGGAAATATCACTGAAGAAGGCCTGAAGCTGAACATCGACGTGGCCATCCAATACCTGGCCTCCTGGCTGGGCGGCAACGGCTGCGTGCCCATCTACAACCTGATGGAGGACGCCGCCACGGCCGAAATCAGCCGCGCCCAGGTGTGGCAGTGGCTGCACACGCCGGGCACCACGCTGGCCGATGGCCGCCCGGTAACGACGGAGCTGTACCGCGGGCTGGTGCCCGGGCAGCTGGAGAAAATCAAAGCGCAAGTAGGGGAGGAGGCTTTTGCAAAAGGCCATTTCGTGGAAGCTGCCCGCCTTTTCGATAAGCTGGTGATGAGCGAGCAGTTCATCGAATTTCTGACCGTGCCGGCCTACGAGCAGCTGGCTTAGAACGATGTAGAGACGCAATATTTTGCGTCTCGGCGTCCGCGCCGTTCGGGTGTGTAGTTCAAGCGCAACCGTTCAATGACGAGACGCAAAATATTGCGTCTCTACCCACAATAAGACAAGGAAAAAAGCCGCCCAAACGGGCAGCCCGGTACCCTATTGCCCAAACTCAACCTCCCACCATAACCAACACTCCCATGAAAACCCAAACCCAACGCGCCGCCGAAATCGCCCTCGACTGGGCCCACAATCCCCGCTGGATTGGCATTCAGCGCCCTTATTCGCCCGAGGATGTGGTGAAGCTGCAAGGCACGGTGCACATCGAATACTCGCTGGCCCGGCAAGGGGCGGAGCGGCTGTGGGAGCTGCTGCACACCCGCGAGTACGTGGCCGGGCTGGGCGCCCTCACCGGCAACCAGGCCGTGCAGGAGGTGCAGGCCGGGCTGCTGGCCATCTACCTCAGCGGCTGGCAGGTAGCGGCCGATGCCAACGGTGCGGGCCACATGTACCCCGACCAAAGCCTCTACCCGGTCGACAGCGTGCCGGCCGTGGTGCGCTGCATCAACAACGCCCTGCTGCGCGCCGACCAGATTCAGCACCTCGACGGCCGCAGCGACGTGCACTACCTCGCGCCCATCGTGGCCGATGCCGAGGCCGGCTTTGGCGGCAACCTGAATGCGTTCGAGCTGATGAAGATGATGATTGAGGCCGGGGCGGCCGGGGTGCATTTCGAAGACCAATTATCGTCGGCCAAGAAGTGTGGGCACCTCGGCGGCAAAGTGCTGGTGCCCACGCAGGAAGCCATCAACAAGCTGGTGGCCGCCCGCTTGGCGGCCGATGTGCTGGGCGTGCCCACGCTCATCGTAGCCCGCACCGATGCCGACGCGGCCGACCTGCTCACGGCCGACGTGGACCCGCGCGACCAGCCATTCATCCTCCAGGAGGCCGAGCGCACCAGCGAGGGTTTCTACCGCATCCGCTGCGGCGTGGAGGCCGGCATTGCCCGCGGCTTGGCCTACGCGCCCTACGCCGACCTCATCTGGATGGAAACTTCTCACCCCGACCTCGCCGACGCCCGCCGCTTTGCGGAGGCCATTCACGCCCAATATCCGGGCAAGCTGCTGGCCTACAACTGCTCGCCGTCTTTCAACTGGGCCGCCAAGCTGAGCGTGGCGCAGATGGAGACTTTCCGCGAGGAGCTGGCTGTGCTGGGCTACAAGTTTCAGTTCATCACGCTAGCCGGCTTTCACGCGCTCAACACCAGCATGTTCGAGCTGGCCCAGGCCTACCGCCAGCGCGGCATGGCTGGCTACTCCGAGCTGCAGGAGCGCGAGTTTTCGCTGGCGAAGGACGGCTACCAGGCCGTAAAGCACCAATCGTTCGTGGGCACCGGTTATTTCGATGCCGTGCAGAACGTCGTCACCAGCAACCAGACCAGCACCGCCGCCCTGGTGGGCAGCACCGAGGAGGCGCAGTTTTAGCGAGCTGATTGGCACTGGCGAAAAAGCCAAAACGTTATGCTGAGCTTATCGAAGCATTTCTACCGCGCAAGTAACATTGATTACTGCTGCGGTAGAGATGCTTCGACAAGCTCAGCATAACGTTCTTTTCATTCCCATTCTAGCCCGCGAACGGCTGTTCCAGCGAGGCGTAGTCTTCACCGTGCTTCGCGGCCGAATCCTTCAGCAGCTGTTGCTGCCAGGGGCGCAGGGCGTTTTCGGTGCCCAGCTCAATGATGTCGGCGATGAGACGGTTGCTGAGCACCATGTTAGCCATCGTGCTGCCGTGGTCGGCGGCCAAGTGACCTTTCAGGGCCGTAAGCAGGGCCTCGCGGGCATCGGCGCGGGCGGCGGCGGGGCCGCTGAGGCGGCGGC
>NZ_BAAGZM010000486.1:0-3326 GCF_054778495.1 Hymenobacter agri | reverse complement strand
GGCACTGCTGCTGGGCCTGGGCGTGCCCGTGGCGCCCTACCTCGACTACGTGATGGCCGCGCTGGCCGGCCTGCTGCTGCTCACCATTCGCAACCGGGCCCGCAAGGCGCTGCGGGCCGCCTCACTCTTACCTGCTTAGCCTCGCCATGAACGATGTATTAGGGTACGCTTTCGGGGGCATTACGGGCCTGCTGCTCACGGCCTCGGGGGTGCTGGCCGGGCTGATGCGGGCCCGCCCTGGCCGCAGCTTTCGCGAGCTGAAGCTGCGCATTCAGACGTGGTGGTGGCTGGCGGGGCTGCTGTTTCTGGCCCTGGGGTTCAACCGCACAGTGGCCGTGGTGGTGCTGGGTTTGGTCAGCTTCATGGCCTTCAAGGAGTTCATCTCGCTGATTCCGACCCGACCCATTGATAATGGGGCGCTGCTGCTGGCCTACCTGGCCATTCCGGTGCAGTACCTGTGGGTGGGGCGCGGCTGGTACGGCATGTTCATCATCTTTATCCCGGTGTACGTGTTTCTGCTGCTGCCGCTGCGCATGGTTATCGCTGGCGAAACCAAGGGGTTTCTGCGGGCCGTGGGCACCATCCATTGGGGGCTGATGACGACGGTATTTAGCCTGAGCCACCTGGCTTACCTGTTGGTGCTGCCGGTGCACGCCGGTGCCCACGGCCCGGTGCACGGCGAGATGCTGGTGTTCTACCTGCTGGTGCTCACGCAGCTCAACGACGTGGCCCAGTTCCTGTGGGGCAAGTGGCTGGGCCGGCACAAAGCGGCCCCCACCGTCAGCCCCAATAAAACGGTGGAGGGCCTGCTGGGCGGAGTGGCCACTACCACGCTGCTGGCCTGGGCGCTGGCGCCTTGGTTCACGCCTTTCTCGCCGCTGCACGCGGTGCTGGCGGGCCTGCTCATCAGCCTCTGCGGCTTCACCGGCGACGTGGTGATTTCGGCCATCAAGCGCGACATCGGGGTGAAGGACTCGGGCAGCCTGCTCCCCGGTCACGGCGGCATCCTCGACCGGCTCGACTCGCTGACTTACACGGCCCCGCTGTTTTTCCACTTCCTCTACTACTTCTATTACTAGCTGAGAAGTGAGACAACGAGAGGTGGGAAGCTAGAAAGGCCGTCATGCTGAGCGCAGTCGAAGCATCTCTACCTCATTAATAATCAATGGAATTGCAACGAAGCAGTAGAGATGCTTCGACTGCGCTCAGCATGACGGCCTAACCTCTCACCATCTCACACCTCACACCTCACCACATGAGCAAGCTGCTGATTACCGCCAGCCGTTGGGCCGAAGTCCCGCTGCGGCTGCTGTTTGTGACGTGCGTGGCCTACCCGGTGGTGTGGCTGTGGCTGGGCATTCATGTGCGGCACCGCGAGCGGCTGCCCAGCCGGGGGCCGGCCATCATCGCGGCCAACCACAACAGCCACCTCGACATTCTGGCGCTACTCTCGCTGTTTCCGCTGCTGCACGTGCCGGGCGTGCAGCCCGCTGCCGCCGCCGACTACTTCTGCCAGAACCCCTTGGTGAAGTGGTTTTCGCTGCACGTCATCGGTATCATTCCGGTGGTGCGCGGCAGCCTGCACAACTGCCCCGACGGCCCCGACCCGCTGGCCGACTGCTACCGCGCCCTTGAAGCCGGCAAGGTGCTGGTGATTTTCCCGGAAGGCACCCGCGGCGCGCCCGAAGAAATGGCCGAGCTCAAGGCCGGCATCTGGCACCTGGCCAAGCGCTTCCCCGAGGTGCCCGTGATTCCGGTGTACCTGCACGGCCTGGGCAAGGCCATGCCCAAAGGCACGCTCATTCCGGTGCCTTTCTATGTGAAGGTAGCCGTGGGCCCGGCCCTGCATGGCTACGCCGATAAGCTCGACTTTCTGCACCGGCTGCGCGAGCAGCTCACCTGGCTGCAACACAAAGTGCACGCGCCCGCCCTGGCCGATGAATAGCCCCGGCGTTGCACTTGATTCCCCTTTCGCCATTTCCGACAACAAATACACCCTTTCCCATTTCCTAAACCCCCAGCTCATGGACTCTGCTTATGTAACCGCGCGCACCTGCGCCGAGCACTACTTTCCCGCGGCCGATGCCATGCCGCTGTTCTACCGCCACTGGCCGGCCGCTACCACGGCCGGCCAGCCGGACGGGCCCCAAAAAGCCATTCTGTTGTTTCACCGCGGCCACGAGCACGGCGGGCGCATGGCTCACCTCGTCGATGAGCTGAACCTGCCCGACTACGACTTCTTCGCCTGGGATGCCCGCGGCCTGGGCGAGTCGCTGGGCGAGCGCGGTGCGGCCGCCAGCTTCGGCGCGCTGGTGAAGGACGTGGACACGTTCGTGCGCCACATCACCACGGCCCACGGCATTACGCCTGATAATATGCTCGTCATTGGCCAGAGTTTCGGGGCCGTGACGGTAGCTACCTGGGTGCACGACTACGCCCCGCGCCTGCGGGGCATGGTGTTGGCGGCCCCAGCCTTTAAAATCAACCTCATTGTGCCCGGCGCCCGCCCGCTGCTGGCGCTGCTGCACCAGGTGCGCGGCAATTTCTTCGTGAAGTCGTACGTGAAGCCCACCCAGCTCACCCATGACCCCGCCCGCATCCGCTCGTACACCCACGACCCGCTCATCACCCGCCCCATCGCCGTGAACGTGCTGCTCGACGTGGACGCCGCCGCCGACCGCGTGGTAGCCGATGCCGCCGCCATCCACGTGCCCACGCAGGTGCTGATTTCGGGCGACGACCAAGTGGTGTACCCCGAGCCGCAGCAGGCTTTCTACCGCAACCTCAGCAGCCCAATAAAGGAACTGCACGTGCTCGATGGCTTCTACCACGACACGTTGGGCGAGCTCGACCGCAGCCAAGCCGTGGCGCTGGTACGCGGGTTTGTGGAGCGCGTATTCGCGGCGCTCGTAGCGGCCCCGGGCCTGCTCGCGGCCGACCAGCAGGGCTTCACCAAAGCCGAGTTCGATGCCCTGAGCCGGCCCGCCGCCTCGGCCCTGGCCCGCGCCTACTGGGCCATGAGCCGCTTCTGGATTAACGTCGGCGGCCGGTTCTCGACGGGCATCAAGCAGAGCTTGGCCACTGGCTTCGACTCGGGCAGCACCCTCGACTACGTGTACCGCAACCGCCGCCAAGGCTTCTCGCCCATCGGCCGAATCGTGGATGGCGTGTTCCTGAACAGCATTGGCTGGCGCGGCATCCGGGTGCGCAAAACCCACCTCGAACGCCTCATCGGCCAGGCCATCGACCGGCTGCGCGACGCTGGCCGACCCGTACGCATCGTCGACATTGCCGCCGGCCACGGCCGCTACGTGCTCGACGCCCTG
>NZ_BAAGZM010000485.1:0-3330 GCF_054778495.1 Hymenobacter agri | reverse complement strand
GCTGCTGGCCGGCGCGCAGCTTCAGCACCAGCCGGCCGGGGATGGTGGGCGGCGTGGGCTGGGCGTGGAGCAGGCCGTTCAGCCCGAATAAAAGCAGGAATAGAAAGGCACGTAATGGGTTTTTCATCAGGCCAAAGGGTAGTGGGAGGGAGGTAAGTAAAGATACAGTACGCACGAGGCAAGAGTTCGGACTCTGCGGGCTGAGAATTGCCCTCATCGAACGCCTTACCGATGCCAACCGCCGCCGCATGTGGCCGCTCGCCGTAACTTGCGGGGCGGCCCGGCGGCCGCACACGTCTTCTTAAAATCAACCCGACCCACCCCCGATGATTAACAAGCACCAGGCTACCCTCGATGCCGCCGTGCAGGCCCTGCACGGGCGCACGTTCTACGCCGCCTTCCCCGAAAACCCTTCGCCCGACATCTACGGCGCCGACGCCGACGCCCAGGGCCGCGAGAAATTTGCCGCCATGCGCGGCCAGCACTTCACCGAGCTGCAGCAGGGCGAGCCCCAGGGCTGGGCCGGCCAGGAAGAATCGCCCTACGAGCGGCAGTCGCTCGGCATCAAGTACCCCTTCTACCAGCCTGAAACGCTGATTGCCAATGCACAAGCCGCCTTTGGCGAGTGGCGCAAGCTAAAGCCGGCCCTGCGCGCAGCCCTGCTCACGGAAGCGCTGGAGGGCATGAAAAACCGCTTCTTCGAAATTGCCTACGCCACCATGCACACCACGGGGCAGGCCTACATGATGTCCTTCCAGGCCAGCGGCCCCCACGCCGCCGACCGTGCCTTGGAGGCCATTGCCGCCGGCTACGAGGAGCAAACCCGCTTCCCCGAAGAAACCCGCTGGGAGAAGCCCATGGGCAAATACAGCATCGCGCTGAATAAAACCTGGCGCGCCGTGCCCAAGGGCCTGGCCTTGGTCATCGGCTGCTCCACGTTCCCGACCTGGAACACGGTGCCCGGCATGTTTGCCAGCCTCGTCACCGGCAACCCCACCATCATCAAGCCCCACCCCAAGGCGGTGCTGCCCATTGCCATCGTGGTGGCCGAGGTGCAGAAAGTGCTGAAGGAGAATGGTCTGAACCCCAACATCTGCCAGCTGGCCGTGGATGCCGACGACCACCTCATCACCAAGGAGCTGGCCGAAAACCCCGCCATCAAGCTCATCGACTACACCGGCGGCTCGGCCTTCGGCGAGTACGTGGAGAGCCTGAAAGGCAAGACGGTCTTCACCGAGAAAACCGGCGTCAACAGCATTATTCTCGACAGCTGCGACGACCTCGACAAAGTGGCCCAGAACCTGGCCTTCTCCGTGAGCCTCTACTCGGGCCAGATGTGCACTGCCCCGCAAAACTTCTTCATTCCGGCCGCTGGCGTGAAGGTGGGCGGCGAGTTGGTGCCCTACGAAGACGTGGTGCAGAAAATCTCGGCCGCCGTCACGGGCCTGGCCACCAACCCCAAGGCCGGCCCGCATGTGTTCGGCGCCATCCAGAGCGAAATCACGCACGACCGCGTGAAGCAGCTCGCCTTCGATGGCGGCCGCAGCATCCTCGCCCACGGCACCGTCGACAACCCCGTGTTCCAGAACGCGCGCACCTGCTCGCCCAGCATCCACGAAATCAATTCCGACAATGTGGAGCAGTTCAGCCAGGAGCTGTTCGGGCCCATTATGCTCGTCATCAAAACCAAAGACACGCAGGAGAGCATCCGCCTGGCCGCCCAACTGGCCCGCGAGCACGGTGCTATTTCGTGCGGTGCCTACACCACCGACGAGGCCATCAAGGAGCAAATTATGGACGAGATGAGCCTGGCCGGCACGCCCGTCAGCTTCAACCTCACCGGCGGCATCTACGTGAACCAGAACGCCGGCTTCTCCGACTTCCACGTGACGGGCGGCAACCCCGCCGGCAACGCCAGCTTCACCAACCCCGAGTTCGTCATCAAGCGCTTCACTTGGGTGGGCTTCCGCGAGCCGGCGTAAACGCTGCGCTTAATGAAGAATTGAGAATGAGGAATGAAGAATTATCACCGGGTAATTCTTCATTCCTCATTCTCAATTCTTCATTAGCAAAAAAGGCCGCCGCTTCGGAAGAAGCGGCGGCCTTTTTTGCTAGCGGCCTTTGGCGAACTTATAATGGTGGTTGGCCTTGGCAGTCTTGAATTTTTCGGGCGAGTGCGGGTTCAAATCGATAACCGGGCGGAGAGATTCGCGGCGGAAGTGGGCTTTGTTGTTTTTGCCCTTGCCGGCTTCCGAGCTGTGGTTGAAGGCTCGTTTGAGGTTGCCCTTGGGGCGGTCCTGGGCGGCGGCCCGGCCGGCAGTGCTCAGGCTGAATGCGAAGAGCAACAGGAGGAAAAGCTTATTCATGGCAGTTGATGGCTGGAGGTGGACGTAAGCAGCAGCGGCCATTGGCCACTAGGACCTTATACTACTATTCAGCCCGAAAAGATGCTATTCCGCAAGGGGAATATGCGTGGTAGCCCAGCCCGGCAGCTACGCCCGCAGCTTTAGCCCAGCTGCCGGGGCAGGCCCAGCTCGCGGGCCAGCGGCGCGGCACCCGACTGCCACAGGGCGGCCAGCACGGCGTTGGCCGTTTCGGCTAGTTCCAGGTGCAGGTCTTCGTGCAGCTTGGCGGTTTGTTTCAGGGCCTCGTGGGTGCGTTTGGTGAGGTGTTGGAGCAGGGGCTGAGTGGGGCCGTGCAGCCGCGCCGTGGTGGCGGCCTGGTGCCGAAACACATTGTGCAGCAGCCGCCAGCTCAACTCAATCTCGCCAAATATGTCGCCGGTTATTTTGGCGTGGTAGGTCAGCCGCGCCTGTAGCTGCCGCAGAATCACGAGCAGGTCGTTGGGGGTGGGATGGAAGCCCCGCACCGGGTCGTCGACCTGCGCGCGCAGCGTGGCGCGGCGGGTTTCGAGCGCCTCCGGGCCTTCGAGCAGCCGGAAGGCCAGCTGCTCGGTGAGCACGGCATCCTGGGCCACGAGCCGCACGAGGAGCTGGTCTTTCTCGCGGGGCGGCAGGTCGAGCAGGGCGCGGCGAAGGTCGGGTGAGAGGGTTGGCATGAGGCAAGCGGGCCCGGGCGACTGGGTTGGGGCTAGGTGGTTGGGGGGCGAAGGTAGCGGCCGGCCAGCGTAGCCTGCCGCTGGCAGGTATTGTATAGATGGGTATGATTTATTATATTTAATACGTGCTGTTCACCTTTACGTCGCTGCCGTGTTTTTGCTCCGTTGCCTGCGCTGGGTTGCTTGGGCAGGCTACTTCGGGCTGGCCCTGGTGCCAACGGGCTGCCGCACGGCCGGCGGCCCGGCGGTCAGTCCGACCGTAGCAGCGCCAG
>NZ_BAAGZM010000484.1:0-3339 GCF_054778495.1 Hymenobacter agri | reverse complement strand
GCCGGCATCGGCGGCGGCGCGGGCGGTAGCCAGAGCCTGCGCTATCGGCTGGCCGCCGGCCGTGGCCGCGTTCCAGGCGCTGCTGAATTCGTTGTACCACTGCGCGTCGGGCTTGTAGCTGCGGTCGAGGTTTTCGCCCATCGAGCGCAGGTTGTAGCTGCGGCCGGTATTTTCCTGAGTGAGGTAGGCGCGGGCCTGCACCACAGGCGTGCTGAGGGTGAGAGCATGCTGCTGCAGCAGGTAGCCTTGCAGCTGGAAGCGGTTCGAGCGCTGGTACACGTTGTCGAAGCTGGCCACGCGGTAGGTATAGGCCAGCTCGGTGCCGGGCCGGAAACGGTAGTGCAGCGCCACATCGCCCTTCAGCGTGCGCAGGTGGTAGTCCACCAAATCCTGCTCGTTGTAGCCGGTGCGGGCCACCGAGTAGCTTTTGCCGCCCAGCGTGAGGTTGCGGCGGTCCGACGACTCGTTGCCGTAGCTGCTCACCGGGTCGCGGGCGGGGTTGTCGGCTCCGAACAGGCCGGTGCTGGCGTTGCCGTTGGGGTTGATGTCGGTCTGGTCCTGAGCCACCCAGTCGTAGCCGCGCAGGTAGCCGCCATTCACCTTGAAAGCAAGTTTCGGGCTCAGCGCCTTCGCGTAGCGCAGCGTGGTTTCGGAGAAAACCCGGGCCCCGGTGGCGGGGTCGGCCAAGTGGTTGACGCCGGTTTTCTGCTGCACGCTCAGCCCTTCGGAATCGAAGGGGTTGCGGGTGCGGAAGTTGGCCAGCCCGTTGATGGCATTCAGCCCATAGAGCGCCGCGGCCGTGCCGGGCACGACTTCCACTGAGCTGATATCCAAGTCCGTCGGCCCGAGCACATTGCCAATCGGCCCGCCGATGTGAGGGGCCTGGTTGTCCACGCCATCCACGAGCTGGGCGAAGCGCACGTTGGTGGTATTGGCGAAGCCCCGGGCATTAATGACCTTGAAAGCCAGGCTGGGCGTTATCACCTGCACGCCCTTGAGGTGTTCAATGGCATCGAAAAACGATGGCGCGGGCGACAGCCGGATGGCGCGGGCGTTGAGCTTCTCCACCGTCACCGGCGACTGCAAAAAGCTCTCTTCCACCCGCGAAGCCGACACCACAACTTCCTCCAAATCGACTTTTTTGCGGGTGGTATCGGCCGGGGCGACGGTTTGGGCGCGGGCGGCAAAAGCGGGCAGGCAGGCCGCCGCGAGCAGCACCGGGCCGGGCCGATTGGGTAAGCGAAGGGGCATAGAATCGCGTTATATTTACGAAGATATAACGCGCCGGCCCGCCAATGGTTATTCGCTCAGCCGACGGGTTTCGGCGGCCATGAATTCCTGAAAGCGCGCCTGCAAGTCGCGGAAAGCGGCAATGGCCGCCTGGCCGGCATCCGTGACAACGGCGCCGCCGCCTTTGGTGCCGCCGGTCTGGGTGCTCACCAGCGGCACGGCGGCCTGCGCGTTCATCGAACTCACCAAATCCCAGGCACGCTTGTACGACATGCCCATGGCCTGCGCCGCCTTCGAGATGGAGCCCAACTCGGCAATGCGCTCCAGCAGCTCGAGCCGGCCAATGCCGAGGAAACGGCCTTCGTCGGTTTCGAGCCACAGGCGGCCGTTGAGGCGGTAGGTTTTGCTGGGAGCGAGCAGGGATTTCATGGCGTAAAGATGGGACAAGTGGCGCCGCCCAAGAGCCAGGCAGCCGCTCCGTTCAGGAAGTAGCAAAGAAAAAAATAGCAATACTGGAATAGGCATTTCCTACGGCTAGAGCCGCTTTTTGCCCGAATTTTTTGGTTGCAAAACCCCAACCACCTTCCGCCGAAGCCGTTGAAAAGTAGCAGCTGTGCCAAGGGCCAAGCTTTGTGGCCAACGGCTGGCCTTCCGCTCTTTCTCCTGCCTTACCCCATCCCAACACTTCTCCCAAACACCTTATGGAAACCATCAAAACCAAAGCCTACGGCGCCAGCAATTCCATCTTCAGCGGCTTGTCGGAAATGGAAATCGAGCGCCAGGCCCCCAAGGCCGACGAAGTACACATCGACATTCTCTACTGCGGCGTGTGCCACTCCGACCTGCACCAGGTGAAAAACGACTGGCACAACACCATCTACCCCTGCGTGCCGGGCCACGAAATTGTGGGCCGCGTGGTGGAGGCGGGCAGTAGCGTCACCAAGTTCCGGGTGGGCGACCTCGTGGGCGTGGGCTGCATGATTGACTCGTGCGGCGTGTGCCCATCGTGTAAGGAAAAAGAAGAGAATTACTGCGAAGGCCCCGTGAGCTGGACGGCCACCTACAACGGCTACATGAAGCCGCAGAACAAGGACTTCAACACCTTCGGCGGCTATTCCACTAACATCACCGTGAAGGAATCCTTCGTGCTCAGCATCCCGAAAGTCCTGGACATCAGCGCGGCCGCCCCGATTTTGTGCGCCGGTGTAACGACCTACGCGCCCCTGAAACACTGGAAAGTTGGGCCTGGCCAGAGCGTGGCGGTAGTGGGCATTGGCGGGCTAGGCCACATGGCCGTGCAAATCGCCCGGGCAATGGGTGCCACCGTCACGGCCGTAACCCGCGACAAGGACAAGCAGGCCGCTGCCGAGCAGCTGGGCGCGCACGAGGTCTTGATTTCGAGCGACTCGGCCGCCATGAAAGCGCACGAGCTGAAGTTCGATTTCATCCTCATCACCATCCCCGATGCCTTCGATGTGAACGACTACGTGACGCTAGCCAAGCGCGACGGTGTCCTCACGACGGTGGGCCTACTAGCACCCTACAAATCAGCGCTCAACAACATGGAAGTGGCCATGCACCGCCGCTCGGTGTCGGGCTCGATTATTGGTAGCATTGCCGAAACCCAGGAGGTGCTGGACTTCTGCGCCGTGCACAACATTGCCCCGCAGGTGGAGCTGATTCCGATGCAGGATATCAACAAGGCCTTCGATAAGATGATGGATGAGGAAGTCCGCTTCCGCTACGTTATCGATATGGCTTCGCTGAAAGAGGAAGCGTAAGCGCTTAACCTGAGCCGTAGCAACTGCTGCCGAAAAGCCGGGCTTCGTTCACTGCGGTGAAGGAGGCCCGGCTTCTTGTTGGTGTCACTACCTTTCGGCAGCGGCAATAGGCCGCCCTCAGGTCATCTTCGCCAATCTGATTTCGCGTATGAAAAAACTGCTGCTTTCCGCCACCTTCATGCTGAGCACCGCCGCCATGGCCCAGGCCCAGGATTTCAAATACCAGACCCCGCCCCAGGCCCTGCAGGACCTGCTGCTGGCCCCGCCCACGCCCCGCGTCAGCTTGGCGTCGGACGGGCGCACCCTGGCCCTGCTGGCCGTGCAGGAC
>NZ_BAAGZM010000483.1:0-3347 GCF_054778495.1 Hymenobacter agri | reverse complement strand
GCCCACCGCCAGCACCCCGGCCGGCAGCAGGCGCACCAGCCCGGTTACGGCCTGCCCGCCGGCAGCCGGAAAATTTCCGGCCACTACAATGGCCCCATCGGGCTGCACCAGCAGGTCGTTCACGTAATATTTTTGGGTAATCGAAAAGGAGAGCACCGAAGGTGCCGCCGGAATAATGCTCCGGTTGAATGTGCCATCGAGCTGACCATTGGTGTTGAGCCGCTCCAGCGGATAGGTAGTGGCTGTTCCCTGCTGCATGAAGCCGCCTACCAGAATACGTCCATCGGCTTGCGCAGCCAGGGCCCGCACGCCGGTGAGCGAAAATGCCGGGGTGAAGATGGAAGTGTACGGGCTGGCAAATCCGGCCACCGGGGTACCATTAGCCGCGATACGCTCCAGTACGTTGGGGGAAGACGGCCCCAAATACCGGGCAAAGAGGAACTCATTTGTCCCGGGAATTTCCGCTATCCGCTCCTGGCCCAGCGCAGGCACCGACGGCGCGTAAGCAAACCCGGCATCCGGCGTGCCATTGGCCATGAGCCGCACCAGCGTGGTTGTGTTCTGTGCTGCGCCAGGCCCGAGACACAGCAGCGCGCCAGTGGCCTGCACGATGCTGCCAGCATACACATTGGGCTGATTGGCCGGCGGCGTAAAGCCGGCATCAATGGCCCCCGTGGCCGTGAGGCGGGTAAGGTTTCGCTTGCCGGCCGCATCCACGAAAGACCCACCCACGATAATATGCCCAGGCGACTGCTCGGCCAGCAGTAGGATGCCGCTGCCCAACGTATTATCCTGCGTAACCGCTGGCACGAACCCCGTGTCGACGGTGCCGTCGAGGTTCAGCCGGTTGAACACGACATCGTAGGTAACGCCGGCCACATTGTATTCGAACAGTTTGATGGTGTAGGCCACCAGCAGCTTCCCATCGGCCTGCATCGCTATCCGGGGTGGCGTATTTTGGGCACTTCGGGGCTCGCGCCTGACGAATGCCGGGTCGGGCTGGCCATTGGGCAGCAGTCGGGCCAGGCGGTCGGTCAGTTGGCCATCAATGGAATTGAACTGCCCGGCGATGACAAGCCGGCCATCGCTCAGCCGGCGCACCGCCGTTACCTGGCCCGGCACCTGCAGCAGCGGGGCAAAGCTGCTGTTGAGTGCCCCGTTGGGCTGCAGCAACGCCACCGTGCGCCGCTCCCCCGAAAAATTATTGAAGCTGCCCGTCACCAGCAATTGATTGGTGGGCGAAACCTGGATATTAGCGATAGCACCATCAGGCCCGCTGCCCGGTTGGAAGCTGGCATCGACCGCGCCGGTCAGCAGCAGGCGGGTAAGCTGGCTGCTGAACGGATAGGGCATTGAAGTAGCTTGGGAGATGCCCTCGGTAAGCACCAGAATTTGTCCGTTGGCCTGCACAGCCAGTTGCTTGCAATCGCGCCCAGCCAAAGCGGTGGGGAAAGCAAAGCTGGCGTCGAGCGTGCCGTTACTGAGCAGCCGGACGATGCTCTGCGGCTGGCCCGTGACGCTGGTTTGGCCGCCCACCAAGGCAGCCCCGCTAGCATCCAGCGCCAGCGCCGTCACCACCATGTTCACGGCTGGCTGGTAGCTGGCATCGGTGCTGCCGTCGGCGTTGAGGCGCGTCACGTTGCTGCGCGCCAGCCCGTTCACCTGCCGGATAACCCCACCCAGCAGGATTTTGCCGTCGGCCTGCAGCTGCAGCTGCAGGCGCTGCTCGGCCTGGAGTGCTACGCTGAAGCTGGGGTCGGGGGCACCGTTGCTCAGCAGCCGCAGCAACTCGGGGTTGTTGCCCGAACCGGTGAGGTAGGTGCCCAGCACCAGCACCCGGCCGTCGGGCTGCACCACCACGTCTTTTAAAACCGGCGCGGCGTAGCTGATTGCTGGCATTGCGCTGAAAGCAGCATCCAGCGTGCCGTCGGCATTGAGGCGGAAGAGGTACTTCCGCTCGACCGCGCCCGCCTGGTAATTACCCGTGACCAGCAGCTGGCCGTTGGGCAGAGGCGTGAGCTTGCTAAGGGCGGTGAGGATTGCTCCGCTCAGGTTTTGGCCAAAGGCAGCATCGGCCACACCCGCCGCATCGAGGCGCGCCAGCTTATTAGATGGCTGACCATTGGCCCGCACAAAATCGCCGGCTACGACCAGCTGACCATTGGGCATAAGGGCCGCAGCCGTAACACCGGCCTCGGTGTAAATCTCGGGCACATGAAAGGCGGGGTCCAGGGTCTGGGCGCGCAGCGCGGGCACCAGTCCGGGCACCAGTGCCAGCCAAAGGGCCGCCCGGCGTAAAAAATGGGACATGGGATTAGGATAAAAATGTGGAACCAATCGGGTTGGCGAAGGAATTTTCAGCGACAAGGTAGTCGATTTATTCATCGGCTGGTTCATCCCTGCCTTGCCTCGTTCCGTACCTTCGTTCTATGTCTGACACCCCTGCCGCCGCACCCAAGAAGCTTTTCCTGCTCGACGCGTTTGCCCTCATCTACCGCTCGCACTTTGCCTTCAGCAAAAACCCACGCATCAACTCCAAAGGCATGAACACGGGCGCCGTGCTCGGCTTCACCAACACGCTGGTGGAGGTGCTGCAAAAGGAAAAGCCCACCCACATCGGCGTGTGCTTCGATGGGCCGAAGAAGACCTTCCGCCACGAGCAGTTTGCCGAGTACAAGGCCCAGCGCCAGGCCATGCCCGAGGACATCGGCATCGCCCTGCCCTACATCAAGAAGATTATTCAGGGCTTCCACATTCCCATCCTGATGATGGACGGCTTCGAGGCCGACGACGTCATCGGCACATTAGCCCAGAAGGCCGAAAAGGACGGCTTCGAGGTGTTTATGATGACGCCCGATAAGGACTACTGCCAGCTCGTGACGGAGCACATCAAAATCTATCGCCCCGCCTTCATGGGCAACGCGGCCGAAATTCTGGACGTGCCGCACGTGCTGGCCCGCTTCGAGATTGAGCGTGTGGAGCAGGTGATTGACATTCTGGGCCTGCAGGGCGACGCCTCGGATAACATTCCCGGCATTCCCGGCATCGGTGAGAAAACGGCTAAAACGCTGATTCAGAAGTACGGCTCCGTCGAAAATCTGCTGGCCAATGTGGACGAGTTGAAAGGCAAGCAGCAGGAAAACGTGCGCAACTTCGCCGAGCAGGGCCTGATGAGCAAGGAGTTGGCCACCATTCACGTGAACGTGCCCATCGACTTCGAGCCCGAAAAGCTGGTGCTGGATGCGCCCGACGAAACGACGCTGCGCGAGCTGTTCGACGAGCTGGAGTTCCGGCAGCTGGCAGTGCGCATTCTGGGCGGCGGCGGCGGGCCCGAGCGCACGCCGGCC
>NZ_BAAGZM010000482.1:0-3363 GCF_054778495.1 Hymenobacter agri | reverse complement strand
CCACCACCCGCGCAGAGCGCCGCCAGTGGAGCCTGGGCGACTGGGACGGGGCCGGCCAGGTGCTGGCTCGCCTCAACCAGCGCTACGAGCAGGTGCGCACCAGCCTGCCCCTCGAAGAGCGCCTGCGCATTCGCTCTTTCCAGGGCGAGTTTCACACTTTGCGCGGGGCGCGCGAGGTCAAATCACGCGTCGAATAAACTGGGGGGCGGCCCACTTAGTGCTGATACAGCCACAGGCGCGCCGGCTCTTCGTGCAGAAACAGCGCCGTGTGCATGTGGCGGCCAATGTCGTCCATGAACTCCTGGCTCACAATCTGCGACTCTAAATCGGGCGAGAGCAGGTAGGCAATGGCTCTAATGCCGCCCGCCAAGGCCAGCGGCAGCCATTCGTATTCGAGCCAGGGCAGGGCCTCGCTCCAGTCGCCGCTGGTTTCGCGCTTGTCGTTCAGCACCCGCGTAAACGGGTGGGTGGCCAGCAGCTTCGAGCCTTCGGTGACGGCCCGAATTACCTCATTGGCCGTGAGGTTGCCGTGCCAGCGAATGTACAGCACCTGGCCTTGCGGCAGGTAATAGAACTCGGCCAGCGGAGCTCCAAAACGGTCATCAAGCGCGAGCACAGGTTTCGTATCGGTTTCGACCATAGCGTCTGGAGTGCAGTTGAAAATGATTACGATGCAACGATACTAAAATCCTTGTTATCTGCCATGTTTTCAACTGCGGCCGGCTGCTATCTTTGGGGTTCTGCTATTCAGTACCTTTTTCGCTCGCAGCACATGCACATTGCCATTGTCGGCAACATTGGGGCCGGTAAAACCACGCTGGCTCACAAGTTGGCTCAGCACTTCCGCTGGGAAGTTTTTCTGGAAGACGTCGACGACAATCCGTACCTGAAGGATTTTTACCACGACATGCCCCGCTGGGCGTTCCACCTGCAGGTGTATTTCCTCAACGGTCGTTTCCGCCAAACGCAGCGCATCAAGGAATTGCAGAAAGCCGGACGCGGCATCATCCAGGACCGCACCATCTACGAAGACGCCCACATCTTCGCCGCCAACCTGCACGAGTCGGGCCTGCTCGAAACCCGCGACTACAACAATTACTACGCCCTGTTCGAGTCGATGGTGGACCTCGTAGCCCCGCCCGACCTGCTGCTCTACCTCCGCGCCGACCTGCCCAAGCTCATCGGCCAGATTGAGAAGCGCGGCCGCGACTACGAGAACACCATCAGCATCGAGTACCTCAAAAATCTCAACGAGCACTACGAGAAGTGGATTGGTACCTACAACGCCGGCCGCAGCCTCATCATCGATGTAAACGAGCTCGATTACGTGCGCAATCCCGAAGACCTGGGCACCATCATCGAAAAGATTGACAGCACCCTGTTCGGGCTGTTTTAGAAGGGTTAATAAAGGAAAGCAGAACGTCAGGCAGAGCGCAGCGAAGCATGACGTTCTGCTTTTTGCTTATCCAAAAGCTAACCGTCGGCACTTCACAGCGCCTCGTTGAAGAAATCGACCAACGGCCGGGCTGCCGCAATATCACCCACTAGCTGGTCCACGAAGCCCGGCGCCAGCACCTCGGCATCGCTGTAAAACTTGCCCACGCCAAACGTCTTCAGCTTGAGCCAGGCCACATCGGGGTCGGTAGCCGCGTAGCCGCGCGGCGGGCGCGTGAGCTGCGGCCCACTGGTATCGAGGCCGGCCGGAAAGTGCCGCAGCAGTTCCGCCGCCAGCCGCCGCCGATGAAACTCATCGGGGCTGTAATGAATTTCCTGCCGAATGGCGGCCAGCATTTCCGGCGTGGGGTGGAAGGTGCCCGCCCCCAGCCAGCTCTTGCCCTCGGGCTGAATGGCAATGAAATAGCCCGCCCGCGGGGCATGCCGCCCGCCCAGCTTCAGCCCCGCACCCATGCGACGCTTGTAGGGCTCGGGGTCGCGCTGGCTGCGGTCGTTTTTGTGCAGCCGGAACATCACTTCGCTGGTAGTCAGGTTGGCCAGGTCGTCATCGACGGCGGCCACGCGGGCCAGCACCTGGCGCACCAGCTCGGTGCAGGCCGCGCGGGCGCGTTGGTAGTCGGCCCGGTGCTCGGCCATCCAGGCCGTCGTGTTGTTGGCCGCCAGCCGGGCCATAAAGTCAAGCAGATAGTCCAGTTCCATCAGATAAATAGCGCGACCATAAGCAGGCGCGGTATTTGCCAACGCAGACGGTAATACCGGGGTTGGCCAGTAGCGCGAAGTTTTAGTTCGCGCACCCGCGTCATCTATCAATCGTTGAAATCGCGCCGCGTCGCGAACTAAAAGTTCGCGCTACTTCCGGTTGAGCACCGTCACGGCATCGCCCACGCGCAGACGGCCGTGGCCCGGCCCGGTTACGTTCTGGCCAAACAGCGTGCTGTTTTCGGCCTTGCGGTAAGTGGCCAGCGTGCGCAGCGGGTCGCCGAGCGGATTTTTCTGCGCCGTTTGCTGGTCGATGGTGGTGAGCACGCAGCGCCCGCAGCCCCGCACTACCCGAAACGGCACGTCGCCAATCCGGAATAGCTCCCAGGTGTCATCCTCGTAGGCCTCGCCGCCGCCAAACACCAGGTTGGGGCGGAAACGGTTCATCGGCACGGGCTCGGCCAGGCGGGTATTGAGGTCGGCCAGCGCGGCCTCGCCGGCCAGCAGGAAGGGGTAGCCATCGGCAAAGCTCACGAGCTGGCCTTCGGGGTTCAGGGCCGGTTCCACATCGCGCCGCACCATGTCCGACATATATACGAGCCGACAGGTGCGGCCCAGGGCTTCACTCAGCCACTCATCGGCCTCGGGCGCCCCGCGCCAAGCCCACAAAATATCGTCCCACACCGTTACGAACAATGTGCGGTCAGGCTGTGCTTCAAACGGAATGAACAACGGTAGTAGCTCGGGCCGCTGCCGGTGCGAAATCAGGAAGCCGTTGTAGGCCGGCGCCAGCGTCAGCAGCGCCAGCTCCGGATGCTGCCGCTGCGTGAGGAAGCGGTTACGCTCATCCACCAGCAGCCAGCGCCGGTCGTGGCGCAGGCCGCGGGCCGTCACGTCGGCTTCGGCCACTGCGTAGCCACCGAGGGATTTTACAGGGTATAAGAATAAACCAGTAAGGGTAAGGGCAGTGGGCATGGCGCAAAAGTAGGCGCGGCTAGCCGATTGGCCGGTTTGCGCTGCCGGAAATTGGCGCTTACCCCACGAAGCCGGTTAGTCTACTACCAGCAGGTCGGAAGCACGCACGTAGGCCACGCGCTGCTGCCACTGCACCCGGTACCAGATGTCTTCGCGCCCCAGCACGGGCAGGCGGTCGCCCAGTGCGGCCGTACTCAGCCAGGCGGCGCTGGCTCCTGGCCCCGCCATCAGCGC
>NZ_BAAGZM010000481.1:0-3367 GCF_054778495.1 Hymenobacter agri | reverse complement strand
CGCCAGGCGTTGTTGCCGGTGGTGGGGCTGGTGCGCCAGTTCACGGTGGGCGCGTCGCGGGTGCCGCACACGTCCACCCAAGTGTTTTCGAAGCTCTGCACCACGGGCAGCGTGGCGTAGGTCACCGCCGCCGTGGTCACCGTCACAGCCGCCGAGGTAGCCGTCAGCGTGCTGACCGCGCAGGTCACCCGCACGCGGTACTGCGAGGTGGTCGATTGCCCGCTCACGGTGTACGGGTTGGTGGTGGCCCCGGTGATGTCGGTAAACGAAGTCCCGCCGTTGGTCGACACCTGCCACTGGTAGCCGATGCCGGCGTCGGCCGTCGCGCCCGCCAGCGAAAGCGTGAAGCTGGTGGAAGCACACACGCTGCTCACGCTGGCCGTGGCCGTGCCGGCCGTGGGCGTGCCCGCGCACACCGAGTTCACCGATACGGCCATGATGTTGAGCGAGCCCGCCGTCGAGGTTTTGGCCACGGTGATGCTCTGAATCGTTTTGCTGTAGTTGGCCGGCAGCAGCGCCAGCCGGTATTGGTACAGGCGCGGGTCGGTCGTGCTATTTTCGATGTTGTCGTTGTCGTAGTTTACCCGGCTAATGCCCTGAATGGCGAAGGGCGTGCCGCCAAACCAGTCGCCCACCGTGATGCCAGTGAACGCCTGCGTCGTGCCGTCGCTGAAATTGACCGTGGCCGTCATGGTGCTGGCGCCATTGCCCGAAGCCCCCAGCAGGTACACGTCGCCGGCCGATTGTGGCGTGGCCAGTGTGAGCGTGCCCGCGCCCGTGGCCGCGGGCGGCAGCCGCAGCGAGTTGTTGGCCGAGTACGAGGCCAGCTGAAACGACAGCCCCGCCGTGACGGCGCTGTTGATGAGTCCCGTGGCCGGCAGCGCCGACGTGGGCGAAGCCCCGGCGGGGTTCACAAAATTGGGCGCCACAAACGCAAAGCGGCTGTTAACGCCGCCACCATCCATGTCGGCGGTAGTCGACGACATCACGGTGCCCGTGCCGTTGGCCACGATGTCGGCGGTGAAGCCTGTGACTGCCACCGGGGTAAACCCGGCCTGCGCCTGGTAGCTGATTCCCAGCCCCAGCACCCATGCCAGGGATTTGCATACACGCGTAAATGTTCTTTTCATAAAGGGAGAATGAGGAGAGTGAGGAGAATGAGCGGAGGGTTGGTAATGAGTGGAGTGCGGCGGGTGGGTGATGATGCTGGGCTCGTAAATCTATCAATCGATTGATAGCCCGCCAACACCTGTAGAACAAATAATTAGCTCATCCTCTGGTGACCCGTTGCGGTGCCCGCAAAAAGCTTCGGCCCGGTACCCCGATTCGCAGTGGAATCGGAATACCGGGCCGGTTTGGCGCGGATATAAGCGGCGGGTCGGAGCTACGCCGGCCGCACCGGGCGCTTCTCCAGAATAAGCTGCGTGCGGTAGTCGTACAGCCCTTTTTCCAGGCCCACCGGGAAGGTGTGGGGGTTGAGAAAGCGCCGGATGCTGGGGTCGAGGCTCTGCACTTCGCGCTGGGCATGGTCGCGGCTTTCGGCCAGGGTGGGCAGCTCCAGCACGCGCTTGCCGGCCCGGAATACGGGCTCCAGCAACTCGCGGAACTTCGTTTCGGGCTTGATGGCCAGGCGGCGCGTCACGTCGAGCGGGTCGACGAGGGTGAGTTCTTGGGGGAGGGGCTCGGCGGTGTTGTAGAGCATGTCGGCGCGGGGCTTGCCGTACTCGTTCTGGTAGCGCCGGATTTGCAGGATGCCTGGGATGCTGGTTTTGGCCACCTGCTCCGAGAGCTTGATGGTGAAGTCCCAGCCCGAGTCGTCGGCCTTGCGCAGGGCAGCCAGCTTGTACACGCCCCCCAGCGCCGCCTGGTTGTAGGCCGTCACGAGCTGCGTGCCCACGCCCCAGGTATCGATGCGCGCGCCCTGCTGCTTAAGGCTGGTGATGAGGTTTTCCTCCAAATCGTTGCTGGCCACGATGCGGGTGTTGGTGAAACCGGCCTCATCAAGCACCGCCCGCGCCTCGCGGCTGAGGTAGGCCAAGTCGCCCGAATCGAGCCGAATTCCGGCCAGCTCGTGCCCGTTGGCGCGCATGTCGCGGGCTACTTTGATGGCCTGCCGCACGCCTTCCAGCGTGTCGTAGGTATCGACCAGAAATACCGAGTCGTCGGGGAAAGCTTTGGCGTAGGCCGCAAATGCCGTGGCCTCGTCTTCAAATGACATCACCCAGCTGTGCGCGTGCGTGCCGCGCACCGGAATGCCGTAGCGCTGCCCGGCCAGCACGTTGCTGGTGGCATCGGCCCCGCCCAGAAAAGCCGCCCGGCTGGCTCCCAGGCCCCCATCGAAACCCTGAGCGCGGCGCAGGCCGAACTCCAGAATCTGGTCAGAAGGGCCGGCGGCTTCGCGGATGCGGGCCGCCTTAGTGGCAATTAGCGTCTGGAAGTTGATGAGCGTGAGCAGGGCCGTCTCGAGCAGCTGGGCCTGCAGCAGCGGGCCGCGCACGCGCAGCAGCGGCTCGTTGCCGAACACCACGGTGCCCTCGGCCACGGCGTCGATGTCGCAACTGAACTCCAGGTGGCGCAGGTAGTCCAGAAACTCGGGCGGGAACATGGGCGTGCCCTTGCTGCCGCGCAGGCTACCAAGGTAGGCCAGGTCGTCGTCCGAAAATTTAAGGTTCTCCACCCAGTCTACGGCCAGGGCCAGGCCCGCCGCCACCGCGTAGCCACCCTGGAACGGCGCCTTGCGGAAATAAAGGTGAAACACCGCCTCGCGGTCCTGCAGGCCCTGCAGCCAGTAGCCGTAGGCCATCGTGAGCTGGTATAAGTCGGTGACGAGGGCAAGCGAGGGCGCGTAGAGGCCGGAGAGGGGAGCTGCGTTCATACTGCGAAATAACAGCCGGGCGTGGGTTTTGCTTTTTTAGCGAGGGGTTTTGTATGGCTGGAAAACCCGTTGAACGTCATGCTGAGCGCAGCCGAAGCATCTCTACTGCATAAGCAATTCATTTACTATTGCACGCGAGATGCTTCGACTGCGCTCAGCATGACGTTCAACGGCCCTACCTTGCCGGCTACATGAACCCGAACCCCGCCTCAACTCCCAAAAAAACGCCCGCCGAACTCATCCGCACGCTCGACGTGCGCTGGCGCCTAGGGCTGGCGCTGCTGGTGGGGGGCCTGGTGGCTTGGCTGCTGCCCCACGCCCTGTCCCTCTGGGTACCGTCGGCCGACATCAGCCCGCTGGCCCGCACCGTAATGGGCTGGGTGGGCTTTGGGGCGGCCGACCTGGCGCAGGTGCTGCTGGGCATGTGGGAAGCCGACACGGAAGACATCCGCTGCGTAGCCGGCACCGAAGACCTGCCCCGCACCGTGGGCT
>NZ_BAAGZM010000480.1:0-3376 GCF_054778495.1 Hymenobacter agri | reverse complement strand
CAGAAGGCCAGCTCGCCGTCGCGCGTCGGGATAAGGTAGGCGATGCCGCGCGTCTGCATCTCGTCCAGTAGCTCGGGCAGTGCCTCGTCGCGTAGCGGGGGCATGGGCCAGAAATCGTCGGCCAGCGGGCGGGCCAGGGCCTGGGGGTTGAGGTCAGCCCCAATGACTTTGGTGGCGTAGTGCAGGCGGCGAGCAGCCGCTTGCACGGCGCGCAGCAACGGAGCCTTGCCCGCCAGGCTGGTTATCAGCACATGCCCGCGGAAGGCCCCGGTGGGCCGGAAACAGCTGTGAAACACCGTATCGACCAGCTGCCCGGCCACCTGCACGTGGCGGGGCAGGCGGGCTTCCTCGGTAAAGCCCTCGGCTTCGAGCACGGCCGTGAGGTAGGGGCGCACGTCGTAGGCTTCGGTGTTGATTTTCTGTAGGCTCAGGTCGTCGAAAGCTACCTGGCGCAGCAGGTGCAGGTAGGCGGTAAAGTCGGCCTGAAAAGTGGGAATATGGGCATTGCGGCCGGTTTCGAGCAGAAAGGAAATCTCGGCCCGGCCGGCGTTCCAGTCGATGTGCACCAAGCCGCCGTAGCCAATCAACTCCTCATCGAGCAGCAGCGAAAACAGCAGCTGCCCTGGCTGCTCGGCCTCGAACAGCGGCGTTACCACGTCGCGGAAATACCGGTCTTGGGCCTCGCCGGTAAGCGGCGCAGCTTGGCGCAGAATGTCAATCTGGTCGTTGCGCCACTGGCGAATGGCCTCGCGGTCGTCGAGGCGGATGGGCAGCAGGCGGTAGCGGCCGTGGCGGTAGTCGTTCAGGCGCAGAGTGCGGTAGGCGGTGGGCATGGCGGCGGGTAGAGACGCATATTTGCGTCTCGTCGTTGAACGGCTGGCGCTGGAGTCGTTCAACGGAACCGTTCAACGACGAGACGCAAATATGCATCTCTACAACCCACCAATCACACAATTAGATACGAAATCAGTGGATTGAGGGGGCTGCGGCGCAGGGCGTAGTTGGCCACGCCGAATACCTCGTCGAAGGCCAGTGTTTCGCCGGGGAACTCGGGGCAGTTCAACTCATCGAAGGCCACTACGGCCCCTTTGGTGAGGCGCGGGCGAATGGCTTCGAGGCAGGCCTTGGTGGGGGCGTAGATATCGAAGTCGAAGTAGGCGAAGGCGATGATGGTTTCGGGGTGGTCGCGCAGGTACTGGGGCACGGTTTCGGTGGCGTCGCCGGCCACGAGCTCAAACTTGCGCTTGTGCGGAATGGGGCTGTCGGCCTCGTGCAGGGCCAGGATGTCGGTAAGCTGGCGCTGGTAGTCGGCGCTCACGCCGTAGTCGCCGGGTTTCACAAGGCTGCCATCTTTCTCATCGACCGACGGAAACCCACCGAAGGTGTCGAAGCCAATGATTTTGCGGTTGTAGTTGAAGGGCTCGTAGATGCCGCGCAGGGCGTGCAACAGCGCCAGGTTCTGGCCCCAGCGCACGCCAAACTCCATGGCCACGCCGTGCACCGGAATGATGTGCTGGTAGAGCTCGGCCATGAACAGCAGGCGCGAAAACGTCTGGCGGTTCAGGTACAGGCCCAGGTTGCTCAGCAACTCGGTGTTGGGGATTGGCGACTCGCGCAGGCTCTGGGCGAAGTTTTCGCGGCGCAGCTGCTCGGCCGGGAGGGCACCGCTGAGCACGGAGATGGGAGAGGACATGGGGACTTATTGAGTAATCGAACACAAAAGAACGTCATGCTGAGCGGAGGCTCAGCATGACGTTCTCATCATTCTTGGACTACGCTGGCTGCAAAAACGCCACTACACTGCGACCCAATCCCACGCCGGCCATCGCCTCGTAGTAGGCGGCCACGGCGGGCAGCGGGGCCGTGCGCAGCAGGAAGTTGTCCTGCTCCAGCCGCGATTGATGGGCGGCTTTGCCGGCCGTGCGGTCCATCACGTAGTTGGTGGCGGGGTTGAAGAGGTTGAGGTCAATGGGCTGGTCGCCAAGTACTCGGGCGGTACGCCAGCCAGTGGCCGCGGCCAGGTTGCGCAGGCCGGCCGCCCCGAAATACGAGAGGTGGTCGGGCAGCGCCACCCAGAACGGGCGGTCGATGTGGCCAGTGGCCAGCAGGTGCTGCTGCAGGGGCGAAAAGTCGTTGGGCACGTCCACCATCAGCACGCCGCCAAGGCGGGTGAGGGCACGGCAGCGGCGCAGCAGCTCGGCCGGGTCGATGACGTGTTCGAGTACGTTGTCGAGCCAGAGCACGTCGAACTGCCGGCCTTCGGTAATCAACTCTTGCAGGCCGTCGTAGAGGTCGCCGGCGCGCAGGCGGCCGCGCAGGCCAGGGTGAAACTGCTCCAGGCTGAAGCTGCTAAAGTCGAGCCCCAGCACGTCCCAGCCCTGACGCTGAAAGTAGTCGAGCGCCCAGCCCTCGCCGCAGCCCACGTCGAGGAAGGTGCGGGGGCTGAAAGGGGCTGTGGTGGGCGATGCATCAATTACCGGAGCTTCGGCAGGAGCTGCAGCGGCGGGAGAAGCAGCAGCCGAGTCAGCCGGCACGGTGGCCGGGTTCAGCAGTTGCTCCAGTACCCAGTGGCGCAGGCGGAGTTTGCCTTCAATGTGCTCGCGTTCGGCCTCCGAATACGTGGGCTGGTAGCTGCTGCGGTTTTCTTGGTAGTAGCGCTGGGCGTAGTAGTCGCGCAACTCTTCGGGCGTGGGCTTGCGGGTTATTTCGTAGTAGCCCAGCTCGTTGAGGTGCACGAGGTCGGCCGGGTTTGGGGTGGACTGGCTCATGCTTAGATGGTTTTTTGCTCGACGCCGGCGTTCAGGGCCATGATTTCGGGTTGCGCTTCGAGCAGGGCCAGCAGCGCGGGCAGGGCCAGCTGGTTGGCGTGGTGTTCCTCGATGAGGCGGCGCAGCACCTCGTAGTCCTCCGGCGTATCGAGCGTAATGCGGAAGCGGCCGAAGTCGCCGCCGGGCCATACCTCGTCCACGTTGCGGAAGTGCGTGGCGGCGGGGCCGGTTTTCAGGTAGGGCGTCACGTGCTCGCGCTCGAAGGGCGAGGTGGCGCGCTCACAGGCTTCGGCCAGCATAGGCATCGAGAAAATCTCAAAATCCAGCCCCCGCGGAAAGCTGCGAATGATGGAGTTGGAGCGGAATTCGAGCGGGTCGGCATCGGCCTGGTAGCGGGCCACGGCTTCGCCAATCAGCCGGCCGTCCACCAGCGGGCAGTCGGAAGTGACCCGCACAATCACGTCGAGGCCGAATTTTACGCCCGTTTCGTAGTAGCGGGCCAGCACGTCGGTTTCGGACCCGCGGTGGTAGGGCAGGCCGCGGGCTGCGGCGTAGGCGGCCAGGGCGTCGTCGGCGGGCTCGGTGGTGGTGGCCAGGTACAGCGGCAG
>NZ_BAAGZM010000479.1:0-3379 GCF_054778495.1 Hymenobacter agri | reverse complement strand
TCGGTGGCGGTGGCTTGGGTGCCCGAAGTTTTGGCGGCGGCCGGGTCAACGGTCAGCGAGTCGGCCACGCCCACGGTGGCTTTGCTGGTGGCCGTTTCGCCGGTGGTGGCGGTTTTGGAGTCGCAGGCGGCCAGCGCGAGGGTGGCCAGCAGGAGGGAAGCAGCGGTAACTTTCATTGAAAACGCGCGAAGCTGAACTTCGCAACCGGAGTATTGGTGGGGGTGATGAAATCGTGAGAACGTCATGCTGAGCGCAGCCGAAGTATCTCTACCGCAGTAAGTAACTAAATTACGTTGCGCGGTAGAGATACTTCGGCTGCGCTCAGCATGACGGGCAAAGGCGCAGGGCAGTCAATTAGCGGGCCGACCTGCTACTTTTGCAGCCCACAAAACTAACGCCCAAACTCCCGGCATGCGCACTCCTGCTTCCAGTCTTCCCGCATTTCACGGCACCGGCGTGGCCCTGGTCACGCCTTTCACGCCCTCGCTGGCCGTAGACTACGCCGGCTGGCGGCACCTGCTCGATTTCTGCATCGATGGCGGCGTCGAATATCTGGTGGTGAACGGCACCACCGGCGAGTCGCCCACCACCACGGCCGCCGAAAAAACCGAGCTGCTACGCGTGGCTGTGGAACACGTGGCCGGCCGCGTGCCGCTGGTGTATGGCATTGGCGGCAACGACACCCGCGCCGCCGAGGAACTGTTCCGCAGCACCGACCTGACGGGCGTTTCGGCCATCCTATCGGCCAGCCCGGCCTACAACAAGCCCAGTCAGGCCGGCCTCATCGCCCACTACACCCACTTGGCCGACGCCAGCCCGCTGCCCGTCATCCTCTACAACGTGCCCGGCCGCACGGCCTCCAACATCACCGCCGATACTACCCTGCGCCTGGCCCGCCACCCCAACATCATCGGCATCAAGGAAGCCAGCGGCAATATGGAGCAGTGCCTGGCCATTGCGGCCGGCAAGCCCGAGGGTTTCCTGCTGCTCTCGGGCGACGACATGCTCACGCCGGCCCTCATTGCCTGCGGGGCCGAAGGCATTATCTCGGTGCTGGCCAATGCTTTCCCCAAGCGCTTCAGCGAGCTTACCCGTGCCGCCCTGGCCGGCGACTTTGCCGCCGCCCGCACCGGCTTGTTCAGCTTGCTACCCCTCAACCCGCTGATGTACGAGGAAAGCAACCCGGTTGGCGTGAAAGCCGCCCTCGAAGGCCTGGGCGTGTGCGGGGCCGCCGTGCGCCTGCCGCTGCTCGAAGCCACCGAAGGCCTGAAAGACCGGATTCGGCGCGCGCTGTAATTTGGGAACAAAAGCCCGTCATGCTGAGCGCAGCCGAAGCATCGCTACCTCATTAGTAATCAATTCGACTATTGCGGGAGAGATGCTTCGACTTCGCTCGGCATGACGTTCTGATTGATAAGTTTCCCAGCTTTACCACCCGCTGGCCAGCACGTCGGCAATGTGCAGGCACTTGAGCGGTAGCTTTTCCTTCTTGATGTAGGAATCGAGGTGCATGAGGCAGCTCACGTCGGTGCTGATGAGGTAGTCGGCGCCGGTATCGAGGGCATGTTCCACTTTTTGCTGGGCCATGGCCACCGAAATGGCCTCGAACTTCACGGCAAACGTACCGCCGAAGCCGCAGCAGGTGCTGGTTTCGGCCATTTCGATGCGCTTCAGCCCTGCCACGCCGTCAAGCAGCTGGCGTGGGCCCGGGCCGATGCCGCACTCGCGCAGGGCCGAGCAGGAGTCGTGGTAAGTGTAGCGCCCGGCCAGCTGCGCGCCCGGCACGGCCGTCACGCCCAGTACGCCCACCAGGAATTCCGTGAGCTCGTATATGCGGCCCTGCACGCCGCGACAGGCGCGTTGCTGGGTGGGCGTTTCGGCAGCAAACAGCTCGGTGTAGCTGTTGCGCACCATGCCCACGCACGAGGCCGATGGGCTCACGATGTAGCGGCTGGCATCGGCGGCTGGCGCAGCAAAATCGTCCAGAAACTTCTCGGCTACGGCCCGTGCCGCCGGGTGGTGGCCAGCGTTGTAGGCGGGCTGTCCGCAGCAGGTTTGGTTGGGGTTGTAGTTGACTTGCACGCCCAGACGCTCCAGCACTTTTACCATGTTCAGGGCCGTGGCGGGGTAGAGCTGGTCGACGAAGCAGGGAATGAAGATGTCGACGGTAATGGGCATGATTGTCAGGTGTTAATGATTAGGAAAAACCGTGGCTGCCAGCGCCTGCGCCCGGCCGAATGCCGCCATATCCAGCCCGGTTTCGACGCCTTGCTCGGCCAGGTAAGTCAATAGGTTTTCGGTAGCCATGTTGCCGGTGAGCTCGTCGGCCGCCATCGGGCATCCGCCGATGCCGCCGATGGCGCCGTCGAAGCGGCGGCAGCCAGCCTCGTAAGCGGCACTGACTTTCTCGCGCCAAGTGGTGGGCGTGGTGTGCAGGTGCGCGCCAAACTCGATGCCCGGGAAAGCCGGAATCAAAGCCGAGAACAGCGGGCTGATGGTGGCCGCCGTGCTGGCCCCGATGGTGTCGGACAAGGCCACGATGCGCACACCCAGCCGGGCCAGCTGCTCGGTGAAGTCGGTGACAATTTCCGGGCTCCAGGCGTCGCCGTAAGGGTTGCCGAAGCCCATCGAGAGGTAGGCTACCAGCGTCTTGCCTTGGCGTTCGCAGAGCTCGTGCATCGCGGCTACGTCGGCCAGGGCTTCGGCGGTGCTTTGGTTGGTGTTGCGCCGCTGGAAGGTTTCAGATACTGAAAGGGGAAAGCCGAGGTAGCTGATTTCAGGGTACTGCACGGCGGTTTCGGCCCCGCGGCGGTTGGCCACGATGGCCAGTAGCTTGGTGCGCGTCTGACTCAGGTCGAGTCCGGCTAACACCTCGGCGGTATCGCGCAACTGCGGAATAGCTTTGGGCGACACGAACGAGCCAAAGTCCAGCGTATCAAATCCTACCGCCAGCAGCGCATTCAGGTACGCGGTTTTGGTAACGGTGGGGATGAATTCAGTGAGACCCTGCATGGCATCGCGCGGGCATTCGATGAGCTTCATAAGTGGGGGAGGTAAGGGGCGGGAATGGGCCGCAAAGGTAGGCGCAGGCCCGCAGCCTGCGCGGCATGGCCATTTGCCCCCGGCTTTGAGGTAGTGCGAAGCCGGCGGCATCAGGCAGCGAACTACGCCGCGCCGGCCGGGGTTTAGCGCATATGCTACTTCCTCGCGTATCTGCCCCCCGTCGGCTTGTCGGCGGCGGTTTGTTCGTAATGATTGGTCTGGTATTGCTCATGCTCAGCGGCTGTAGCAAGCAGCAAACGCTCCAGGCCCTTTTTCAAAAGTCAACCCCGCACCAGGCCTACGCCCGGCAGCTCGCCCAGGCCGGCCTCGACCGCCG
>NZ_BAAGZM010000478.1:0-3391 GCF_054778495.1 Hymenobacter agri | reverse complement strand
CCCGTCGGGGCTCAGCGACGCGGCTGTGACCATACCTTGCGCATCGAGGGTTTCGTGCGGGCGGGCCCGGTAGCGGCCGGGCTGCGTGGGCAGCGTGTAGTGGCGGGTGTGCCCGTCGGCCCAGCGTTTGGTGAACAGGTGCAGCGAATCGTGGGCCACGAAAAAGGCTTCGCAGTCGAAGTTGTGGCGATATACGCCGGGCTCAAAATCCGTCTGCTCGGGGTAGCTGAAGTTGATGGCTTCGGCTGTGGCGGTGGTATCAGTGGGGCCGGGGCGGGGCAGGCGCAGCACGCGCAAGTCGCGCCGCCGCCCGGCATTATTGCCGAAATCGCCAATGTAAAAGTAGCGGCTGTCGGCGGCCAATTCTTCCCAATCGGTATTCGGGAAATTGACGATGCGCACGCGCTGCACCACGTGCCCGCTGGCGGTATCGATGCGGAAAATGCAGGGTGGATTGTCGCCGTCGTTCAGCGTCCAGAGTGCGCCGCCGATGTAGAGTAGGGCCGACGTTTCGGGCACGGCCGCATCGAGCCGGGCCACACGCTTCGGGTGGGCGCGGGCAGGGCGGGCCGCCTCAATGCGCTGCTGGGCTCGGGCGGGTACGGCGGCGAGGAGCAACGTCGGCAGCAGAATGAATCTGAGCATCGGGCAGAGGGACGAGTTCAGGAAGAATAAATGCAAAAAGAACGTCATGCTGAGCGCAGCCGAAGCATCTCTACCGCAGAACTAATCCTTTTAATTGGATTTACTATTGCGGTAGAGATGCTTCGACTCCGCTCTGCATGACGTTCTCGTCAGGCTCAGCTAAATCCAGCGAGCCTTACAAATTCCCGCGCAGCGCCTGCTCGCGCTCGATGCTCTCGAACAGCGCTTTGAAGTTGCCCTTGCCGAAGCTCTTGGCGCCTTTGCGCTGAATGATTTCGTAGAACACCGTCGGGCGGTCCTCCACCGGCTTGGTGAAGATTTGCAGCAGGTAGCCTTCCTCGTCGCGGTCAACGAGCAGGTTCAGGGCTTTCAACGACTCCAGGTCTTCCTCGATGGCGCCGATGCGCTCCAGCAAGTCTTCGTAGTAAGCGTTGGGCACAGTCAGGAACTCCACGCCGCGGCGGCGCAGCTCGGTTACCGTGGCGCGGATGTCGTTGGTGGCGATGGCGATGTGCTGCACGCCGGGCGAGTGGTAGTAGTCGAGGTACTCTTCAATCTGCGACTTTTTCTTGCCTTCGGCGGGCTCGTTGATGGGGAATTTCACGTAGCCGTTGCCGTTCGAAACTACCTTGCTCATCAGGGCCGAATACTCGGTGCTGATGTCCTCGTCGTCGAAGGTGAGCAGCAGTTTGAAGCCCATCACATCTTCGTAAAACTGCACCCACTGGTTCATTTCGCCCCAGCCCACATTGCCCACGCAGTGGTCGACGTGCAGCAGGCCCACCGGCGCGCCCTGTGGCACGCCGCTCGATTTGGCCACGAAGCCGGGCATGAACGGGCCTGAGTAGTTGGTGCGCTCCACGAAAGTGTGGATGCTTTCGCCGTAGGTGTAGATGCCCGAGAGCGTTACGCTGCCGTGCTCATCTTCAATGGTATAGGGCTCGAAGGCCGACTTGGCGCCGCGCTTGGTGGTTTCTTCCCACGACTTGCGGGCGTCGTCGACCCACAGGGCCATCACCTTCACGCCGTCGCCGTGCTGGGCCACGTGGCGCGTAATATCGGAATCGGGCAGGAGGGAGGTGGTGAGCACCAGCCGGATTTTGCCCTGCTGGAGCACGTAGCTGGCGCGGTCGCGCAGGCCGGTTTCGGGGCCGGCGTAGGCCACCAGCTCGAAGCCGAACGCAGCCTGGTAGTAGTAGGCCGACTGCTTGGCGTTGCCGACGTAGAATTCGACAAAGTCGGTGCCTTTGAGGGGGAGGAAGTCCTGGGCGGGTTGGGCCAGCACTTCGGGCGAGGTCATGGTCTGCATAAGCGGGGGTGAAGAAGGGGCTAGTGGGTGGGGGATGTGCCGGTAAAAATACGGGCGCGGACGGGTTCGGGCTACTATTCCACGCCAGCGGCCGCAGCATGATTGCCTAAACGGCGCAGATTTGGCAAATCATTCCCATTTTTGTAGCCAATCATCTGCCTTAGCGCCCCCATGAATACCGAAGAACTAAACCGCGCCCTCGTGGCCCTGATTGAAAAGAAGGCCGAGCTGCACACCCTGAAGTACGACGACGCCCGCTACGACGACGTGGAAGAAGCCCTGCACGACCTCGAAGACGACTTCAACGATGAGTACGGCGACTTCCTCGAAACCGCCCTCGACAAAGTGCACACCGACCTGAAGTCGGATACCGACGTGCTGCTGCCCACCGCCTACCTGCCCACCAGCGCCACTGCCGCCCCCAGTCCCAAGGAAGGCGTCTGGATTGACTCGGAGAAATACCCCGGCAAGGAAGCCCGCCTCACGTTGGTGCCCAACCCCGTGCGCCTGGTACTGACGGTAGGTAAGGCTGTGCAACAGGACCTGTGGAAAGCGTAGATTAAAGGTTGAGTTTTGAGGGTTGAATGTTGAGTTATAAAATTGTAAAACGAATGAACACCTCAACATTCAACCCTCAAAACTCAACCTTTATTTACCGCCTTGCCGAGCCGGCCGACTGGCAGCACGCCCAGCAAACCGGCTTTTTCGCCAGCGCCGACCTCGCGGCCGAAGGCTTTATTCACGCCTCCGAGGCGCACCAGATTCTGGAAACGGCCCGCCGGTACTATACCGGGCGGGCCGATTTGGTTTTGCTGGAGTGGGACGAGGCCGCCCTCACGGCCGCCGGCGTGCGCGTGGAGCGGGAGTGGGTGGCCAGCCGAGGGCAGCATTTTGCCCACGTGTTCGGGCCGGTGCCGCTGGCGGGGGTGCGCCGCGCGTGGCCGTTTGGGACGGATGAGATGGGGGATTTTACGCTGCCGGTGGGTATTTTGGGCGGGCCTGAATAAATTTAGGAATGGATGCAACCGCCGGGCGTCGGCCGGCATCTTGCCCCCAATAGCCTTTCTACTTCTCCTGCTTATGCGTCCTTTCTACGTGCGTTCGCTGCCGCTACTGGCACTCGTGGGGCTGGCCACAGCCTGCGCCCCCACCTACCAGCTGGGCCTGAAACCAGCCCAGGCCACCAATCTCTTCGTGGAAGGCCGCGAGCAGGCTCAGGCCACCGCCGACAGCGTGGAAGTGCGCCTGAGCTTCATCTGCTACGAAGCCAACCGGGTGGTATTTGAGGCCGAATACCGCAACCCCACGCGCCGCGCACTGGTGGTTGAGCCGGCCGCGTTCCATTACGAAGCCAGCCGCCGGGCCGATGCCGGTGTCGACTTCAAGGGCCGCCGCCCCAAGCCGCTGCCCGGCACCGAAGTATCGGCCGCCGTAGCC
>NZ_BAAGZM010000477.1:0-3405 GCF_054778495.1 Hymenobacter agri | reverse complement strand
CGGCTTCCAGCCACTGCACCCGGTGCTGGCGCGGCCCCAGCCGCTGCTGCGCCCGCGCCAGGGCGGCCCCCGAAATATCGAGCACCGTCACGTTCTCGTAGCCCGCGTCCAGCAGGTAATCAACCAGCCGGCTGTCGCCGCCGCCCACGTCGATGATGGGCGCCGATTTGGGCAGCGCAAAGCCGTGAATAAACTCCAGCGACGTAGTGGGCACGGCTTGGGTCCAGCTCACTTCGTGGGGCTGTTTGGCGGCGTACACGGTTTCCCAGTGCCGCTTGGGGTCGGGGGCGGAGGCCATAGCGAAGCGAAATAAAAGTTGAGTTAGTGCGCGCCGGCCGCCGCCTGAAAAGTCTTCACCGCCTCGCTCAAATCGAGCACCTCGGTGCCGGGCAGGGCGGCGGCCACAATGCTGCTGCCGGCCGCCGAGCGATAGCCGCCCGCGCAGTGCACCACCACCGGCTTATTGGTCGGAATCTCGCCGGCCCGTTCGCGCAGCTCGGGCAGCGGAATGTTGATGGCGCCGGCGAAGATGGGCTCGTCGCGGTGCTCCACGGGGTTGCGGATGTCCACGATGGTGTAGTTTTCGGGATGCTCGCGGAAAGCTGACACATCGAGCACCGGCAGGGTGGCCTCCGCGGTCGGCGTACCCACCAGCGCACCCTTAATGAGCGGCTCGTAGCCGATTTTGGTCGTCTTCTGAATCAGGTCCTCCAGCGTGGCCTCGTCGGCGGCAAGCAAGTAGAACCGCTCCTCCGGCCCCACGATGGAGCCCAGCCAGGTTTCGAACTTGCCGCCCTGTTGGATGTTGATGGCGCCCGCCACGTGGCCCTTTTTGAATTCGGCTTCGGGGCGCGAGTCGATAACGACCGCGCCGGCTTCCAGCTTCGTGCCGGGGGCCAGGCGCGGCACCTGCTGCACGCTGGGCATGTAGGCGGGCGCGCCAGCCTTATTCAGGGCCACGTCGTAGCCGAAATATTTCGGGATGAACGGCTGGTCGGCCAGCAGCTCGCGCACAAAGGCTTCCTCGCTCATATCCCGCAGCATGGGGTTGCCGGCTTTCTCGGCGCCGATGCTGCTGCTGTTGGCCCCGGCCAGGGCCTTGCCGCAGAGGCTGCCCGCGCCGTGCGCCGGGTACACCAGCACGTCGGCGGCCAAAGGCATGAGCTTGTCGCGCAGCGAGTGGTACATCTGCTTGGCCAGTTCTTCACGCTTGGCGGTCAGGTTGCCGGCCTTTTCGCGCAGGTCAGGCCGGCCCACGTCGCCGATGAACAGCGTGTCGCCGGTGAATACAGCTACGTCTTTGCCTTCGCGGCTGAGTACGATGCTGAGCGAGTCGGGCGAGTGGCCGGGCGTGTTCAGGGCGCGGAAATTCAGCTTACCCACCGTGAAGGACTGGCCCTCGTCGAAGGCCTCGTGGGCATAATCAGCCCCCAACAGCTTGCTCACGCGGATGACGGCCCCGGTGGCCTGCGCAATTTCGAGGTGCGACGACACGAAGTCGGCGTGCGGGTGCGTCTCGATGACGGCCACGATGTTGGCCTCATTGGCCCGGGCGTAGTCGTAGTATTGCTGCGGGTTGCGGGCGGGGTCGATGAGGACGATTTCGCGGGCGCACTCGCTCAGAATGGCGTAGGAGAAGTGGGCCAGGCCCTTGTCTTCAAACTGTTCAATTCTCATGATGACGATGGAAAGACGGGTGAAAGAAGCAAGCGGGAAAAGGCGGCAGGCGCCCGATTAAGCGTGATGAAACAGCAGCTCTTTGGTGAGGATAAACGCGCCCATGGCCAGCGTGAACCAGCCAAAAGCCGGCTTCAGCCGGGCCCCCGGGATGAAGCGCGCCAGGTAGGTGCCCAGCACGATACCGCCGAGCGCAAACGCCAGAAAGCCTAGCAGGAATGGCCACGCAATGGGCGTGCCCGCGCTGAGGTCGCCGCTGAAGCCGATGAGCGAGTTCAGGGCAATAATGGCCAGCGAGGTGCCCACGGCCAGCTTCATCGGCAGGCGCGCCCCGAGCACCAACGCTGGAATGATGAGAAAGCCGCCGCCCGCGCCCACAAAGCCCGTGAGCGTACCCACCACCAGCCCAATGGCGAGAATGAGTGGGTAGTTGAACCGGTGCGGATGGTGCAGTTCGTCGTCGAGCACTACTTCGGCCTGCTTGCTGCGAATCATCGACGTAGCGGCCGCCACCATCAGCACGGCGAAGGCCACCAGCACCAGTAGGTCTTTGGTGAACACGATGCCGCCTACCGTGAACAGCACGTGCGGAATGGCCGGCATCAGCACCTTGCGCACCGTGAACACGGCCAGCAGCGAGGGCACCAGAAACACCACGGCCGTTTTCAGCGACACCAGCCCCTTGCGGAAGTAGCCCGCCGCGCCCACCATCGAGGTGCTGCCCACCACAAACAGCGAGTAGGCCGTGCTCAGCACCGGGCTCACGCCCATCAGGTACACCAGCACCGGCACCGTGAGGATGGAGCCGCCCCCGCCCATAATGCCCAGCGAGAGGCCAATGAAGATGGCGGCGAAATAACCAAAGTAGTGTAGCATGGGTGGGAGCGGGAAAGGATGTATGAATTTATGATTGATTGTTCATGTGTTGCGGCAAAAAAAGGCCGCGCCGCCTACAGGAACGTGCACGCGGCCAGGCACTGAATAACATCGACGACTTCGCGCATTTTTAGCGAATAGTAGATGTTTTTGCCGTCGCGGGTGCTGCTAAGAATGCCTTTCAGCTTCATGCCGGCCAAGTGGTGCGAGAGCAGACTTTGCTCCACATTCAGCTTTTCGCTGATGTCGGACACCGACAGGGGTTGCTGGGCAGCCAGCAGCTGCACGATGGCAATGCGCGTGGGGTGGGCCGTGGTTTTGAGAATGAAGGCCACTTTTTCCATCTTCTCGACAGAAAGGCCCATATCAACCAGCGGCGCAGCAGTAGGGGAGGTGCTCATGGTACTGGCAAAGGTATGAATGAAATTTCATATGAACAAGCATTCATGCTAAATTCAACGCTCTCTTGCCACCGGCTTTAATCAGTCATTTCTATATACCCGCAATGACGAGCAGCTACTTCATATCCATGTTTTTGCCATTGAGGCGGATGAGCTGACCGGCGCGGCGACCGTTGCGCCGGATGTGCGCGGAGGGGTCTTTGGCCAGCACCAGACGCGGCAGGGAGCAATCCGCAAGCGATACGTCCTGCGAGACGTAGCCAGCCGCGCCAATTGTCAGCTGCTGGTCCTGGTATAACGCGTCGGGAATCTGGAAGCGGCCTTCGGAGTCGGTGACGTATACCTGGTGCGTACCTTTTACGAGCAGGGTGGCGCCCAGCAGCGGCCGGCCGTTGGCCTCGAACACCTGGCCCTGGAGCGGCACGCAGGCCAGCCGCATGCGGCGCGAACT
>NZ_BAAGZM010000476.1:0-3415 GCF_054778495.1 Hymenobacter agri | reverse complement strand
TGCACGTTCACCGTGACGGTGCCGGCGGCTTGGCCGCTGTACAGCTCCGTTACCTGGTAGGTGCCGGCGGCCAGCGTCGACATCGTGAGCGAGAGCGTAGAGCTGCTGACGGCGCTGCTGCCCACGTTGGCAGCCATGAGGGTGGCTTCCTGGTTGAAGACGCGGGCGTAGGCCAGCACCGAAGTGGCCGACGAGATGGCGGGCAAATAGTAGCCTCTACGCAGGGTTTCGCTGGCGGTGCGCAGGCTGATGAGCTTGCGGTAGTGGCTCAGCAGCGAGTTAGGGTCGGCCTGCTCGGTGGCCACATTGTAGGTACCGAAATTGGTATTGATGCCGCGCCAAGGCGAGCCGGTGGTGAAACCGGCCTGGCTGCCGGCCGTCCACTGCATGGGCTTGCGCTTGTCTTCGTCGGGGCCGGTGCCGGCCATGCCGATTTCCTCGCCATAGTAGATGAAGGGCACGCCGGGCATGGTGAGGTAGAGCGCCGCCGCCTGCTTCATGCGGGCCACGTTGCTGCCCAAGCCGTCGAACACGCGGTTCTGGTCGTGGTTGGTGAGGAAGGTGGCGTATTGCAGGCGCGGGTAGAGGCTCGTAACGAGGTTAAGCTGGGTGCGCAGCGCCGTGGGGCTGCCCGTGCTCACGGCCCCGATGATGCTGCTGGCCAGGTCGAACTCGAAGCAGAGGTCGAGCCGGTTGTTGCGCACGTAGGGCACCACCGCGCTGGTGTTTGTCCAGGCCTCGCCCACCGACAGCGCGGCCGGGTTCACGGCTTTCAGCGAGTCGTGAAATTCTTCCAGCACGCCGAGGGTTTCGGGCGTGTCGGCGGTGGTGCTGCCGTTTTCCACGAGGTAGCGCACGGCGTCGAGGCGAAAACCGTCAACGCCCCGGCGCAGCCAGAACCGGTCAGCATCCCACATCGCGGCGCGCAGCTGGGGGTTGCGCCAGTTCAAATCGGGCATGCCGTCCCAGAATGCGCCGTAGAAATACTGGCCGTTGCGCGGGTGCCAGCCGCTGCCGCCAAACGGCCCGTAGCCCAAATCGGTGGGCGACCACAGGTACCAGTTGCGGTAGGTGCTGCTGGCGCTGCTGGCTGACTGTGTGAACCATGGATGCTGGCTGGACGAATGGTTCAGTACCATATCGAGAATAACCTTGATGCCGCGCTGGTGGGCGGCGGCCAGGAAAGCATCGAACTGCGCCATGGTGCCATAATCGGGCTCCACGGCCTTATAATCGGTGATGTCGTAGCCATGGTAGCTGGGCGATTCCATGATGGGCATCAGCCAGAGGCCGGTGATGCCCAGGTCGGTGGTGGTGGCGGGGTTGCCGTCATTCAGGTAGTCAAGCTTCTGCGTAAGGCCCGCGAAGTCGCCCTTGCCGTCGCCGTTGCTGTCGTAGAAGCTGCGCACGAATACTTCGTAGAACACCGCATCATTCCACCAATAAGTTGGGTAGCTGGTGAGCGTGGCCCCGTTGCAGGCCGTGCAGGTGCCGAAGCAGTAGCTCGGTGTGGTGTTCACGGCGGCCGTGGCGTTCACCACGCGCAGCAGGGTACCGCTGGCATCGGCGGTGCCGCAGGCGGCGGGCACGTTTTCGGCCCCGGCCAGGGTATTGCCGTTCACGAAGCGGTACTGAAACACGCCGGGGGCCGGCAATGCAATCGTTACCTCGTAGATGCCATCATTATTATCGTCGGTGAGGGGCAGGGCGGTGGCGTCGTTGGTGGCGCCGTAGCCGGCCAGGGCCTGGAAATTGCCCACCACGTGCACGCCGGTACGGGCCACGGGCTGCCCGGTCATATCCACGGCGAAGCGCAGCTGCGGGGCGCAGCCGGCGAAGGGCAGGATGGGCAGGCGCACGGCCGAGCCGCCCACCACCACCTGCCGGTTCACGTTGCCGCTGGCATCAGTAATACCGCAGGTGCCGGGCACGATTTCAGACGTGTTCCAGCCGCTGCCGTTCACGAACTTATACAGGTAGGTGCCGGACGGCACGTTCACGGTGGCTTCCCACACGTGGTCGCCGTCGGCATCGGTGAGGGCGGTGGTGGCGGGATTCCAATCGGCCCCGAAGCCGGCGGCAGCCTGGAAGTTGCCGGCCACGTGCACGCCGCCCGCGGGCACGGCCGTAGTACCCATATCGACCCGAAAGGTGAGCGGATTAGCCCACGCGCTACTCCAGCCAGCCAATAATGCAATAAGTAGTAAGCGGATTTTCATTGCTTTATAGTTGCAAACGAGGAAGCGACAAAGGTACGTTTGCGGCGGCAGGCACGTCATGCGACGTGTACTGAACGTCATGCTGAGCGCAGTCGAAGCATCTCTACCGCGCAACGCAATTCATTTACTACTGCGGTAAAGATGCTTCGACTGCGGCTGCACTCGCCGCTTGATGCGCGGAATGCTCAGCATAACGTTCATTATTTTCCTACACCTATTCTTATCCCTCCCCGCCCCATGCGCCCCCTCCTACTCCTCGCCCTGTTCCTGCTCACGGCCAACGCGGCCCGCGCGGCCCGCGTCGATACGCTGGCCATTCCCAGCGCAGCCATGCATAAAACCTACCGCGCCGCCGTGGTGCTGCCGGCTTCCTACGCCAAAAATAAAAAGGCTCGCTACCCGGTGCTCTACCTGCTGCACGGCGCCTACGGCCATTTCAACGACTGGCTAAAAAACACTGCTGATAAGCAGCTGCTGCCCCGCCTGGCCGACCAGTACAACCTCATTATCGTGAATCCCGAGGGCGAAACCTTCAGCTTTTATATCGACAGCCCGGTGAAGGCCGACAGCCAGTTCGAAACCCACCTCACCAAAGAAGTCATCCCGGCCATCGACCAGGCCTACCGTACCGTGCCCGACCGCCGGGGCCGCGTTATCACGGGCCTTTCGATGGGCGGCTTCGGGGCCTTCTACCTCTCGGCCCGCCACCCCGACCTATACTGCGCCGCCGGCAGCATGAGCGGCGCGCTGGAGCTGAGCAGCGCCAACCGCCGCTTCACGCCCGAGGAAACCGCTTGGCGCAACAAAAACCTGCTCCCCGTGCTGGGCAGCGAAGCCGATAACCCCGCGTTTTTCAGCGCCAACTCGGTGGTGAACATGGCCGACGTGCTGCATCGCAACGGCCTGCCCCTCATATTCGACTGCGGCGTCGACGACGGTCTCATCGACATCAACCGCGAGTTGCACCGCCGGCTGGTGTACAACCACACGCCCCACGACTACACCGAGCGCCCCGGCGGCCATACCTGGCCCTACTGGCAGGCGGCGTTGCCCTACCAGGTGCTATTTCTGAGCCAAGTGCTGCAGGCCAACGGCACGGCGGTGCCGCAGTAGCCGCCGCCCCGCGGGCGCGGGGCCGGCACCTAACGGTAGTTCAGGTAGTGCACCCAGCGGTAGTTGGCCCCGTAGGTGCTGGG
>NZ_BAAGZM010000475.1:0-3420 GCF_054778495.1 Hymenobacter agri | reverse complement strand
CCCGACGTGGCCGACCGGCGCGTGCAGCTCAGCGTGGCCGCGGCCTACACCGACCTGAACACCGACCAGCCGCTGGACTTACTGGTGAGCCCGGGCCGCCCCGTGCAGGCGCAAGCCACCGTGGGCTTCCTGGACGGAGTGCTGACGAATATTGGCGACTCCGTCCGCATCACCCAAATCCCGAAAGGGCAGTCGCCACCCGGCCCCGAGCTGGCGCGCGTGCGGCAACGCGGCGGCACGCTGCTGCTGCAGGAGCTACTGGTGTTTCGGGGCCGGAGCGTGCGTGGGCCGGGCGGCAGCTACTTTCAGCGGCGGGCGCTGGTGGAACTGGCGGAGCACCGGCTGGCGGTGGTAGAAAGCCACGCCGACATTACCATGCTGCAATTCGCGACCGACCTGCGGGAACTGGGCGCGCGGCAGGCCCTGAACCTGGACACCGGCGGTTGGGACGAAGGCTGGTACCGGGCCGGCGGCCAGGTGGTGAAGCTGGGCAACCGCCGCACCGACACGGCCCGGCAGTCGAACTGGCTGGTATTTGAGCGGCCGGCCGGCGAGTAGCCCCGAACTCAGGCTAGCAGCCGGGCCTGGTGCGCGATGTTGATGAGGGCCGGCGCGTTTTGCAGCGTGGCCAGCACCACCTCTTTGGCGGCCTGCTTCAGCTCGTTTTTGCTGATGTCGCGGGTTTCTTCCTGCACCAGCTCGGCCAAGGCCTGGAAGGCGTGGGCCAGGGCCTCGTGGCGGGGACGCTCGGCGTGCAGCTCGGCGTAGGCTTCGGTGAAGTGCTGCTTGATTTTCTTGCGCCGCGCCCGGAATACCGATTCGCGCGCTACCGAAGGCTGAATGGAATCGAGCAGGGCCACGAGCGGCAGCAGCCGGGTGGCGGTGCTGGTCATGGCGCCCGTGAGGCTGGGGCGGTTACGGGTTTCGGCCGGCTCAACCGCGGCTTTCAGGGGCTCGCCGATGGGACCACGCGGCGGGTCGGCGTCGGCAAAGTCGTCGAAATACGCGGGCGTCGGATTCATGGGAGCGGGCTGGCGGTGGGCGAAACTGAAGCAAAAATACGGGGCGCGTCAAACATCGAAGCCGGCCAGTCGTCTTCTACCTACCAACCACCTAAAGCTGATTCATGTCCACCATCACCATCGCGGCCCGTTCGGCCCAGCCCCTCACCATCAGCCGCCTAGGCTACGGCACCATGCGCCTCACCGGCCCCGACATCTGGGGCGAGCCCGCCGACCGGCCGCAGGCGCTGGAAATCCTGAAAACTGCCGTGGCCCGCGGCGTGAATTTCCTCGACACGGCCGACTACTACGGCGAGGACGTAACCAACCGCCTCATTGCCGAGGCGCTACACCCCTACCCGGCCGACCTGGTGATTTGCACCAAAGTAGGCGCCACCCGCCGGCCCGACAAAAGCTGGGTGCCCTTCAACACCCCCGACGACCTGCGCACCGCCATCGACAACAACCTGCGCACCCTGCGCCGCGAGCAGATTCAGCTGGTGCATCTGCGGCTGATGGGCCACGGGCCGGTACCGCTCGACGAGCAGTTGGGCGCCATGTTTGAAATGCAAAAGGCAGGTAAAATCCTACACGTGGGCCTCAGCAACGTGACCCGCGCCGAGCTCGAAGCCGGGCTGCAGCTGGGCCCCATTGCCACCGTCGAGAACATGTATAGCTACGCCCAGCGCACCACCGTGCAACTGCCGCACGGCGCCAATCCCGGCGGCGAGGAAGTGCTGGATATCTGCGAGCAGCACGGCATTCCGCTCATTCCCTTCTTCTCGCTGATTCACGGCCTGCCCAAGGGCGGCAGCAGGCTGGCCGAGCTGGCCCGGCAGCGTGGCATCTCGGAAGCCCAGCTCAACATTGCCTGGCTGCTCCACAAATCGCCCTGGATTCTGCCGATTCCGGGCACGTCGTCGCTGGCGCACCTGGAGGAGAATTTGCGGGCCGCGGATATTGAGCTGAGCGCGGAGGAAATGGCTTACCTGGGGTAGCCAGCGAAATTAAGCCGAAGCGAAAGGCCGTCATGCTGAGCGTAGCCGAAGCATCTTTACCGCAATACTAAAATTGATTAGTGACGTGGTAGAGATGCTTCGGCCGCGCTCAGCATGACGTTTCTAATTATCAGCATGACGTTCTTGTCACATCCTACCCAACCCATTTAAGCCATGCTACTCGATACGCTCCGCCAGCTGTTTGCCCGCGACCTGCTCCGACTGCAGGAGGAACTTGAAGCCTACCACGACGAGGCGCGCATCTGGCACACGGAGAAGGGAATTGCCAACTCGGCCGGCAACCTGTGCCTGCACCTGGTGGGCAACCTGAGCACCTACATCAGCGCCGAGCTGGGCGGCGTGCCCTACGTGCGCGACCGCCCGGCGGAGTTTTCCAGGAAATACATTCCGCGCGCCGAACTGATTGGGATGCTTGCGCGCGTCCGCACCGAAGTTGACCGGACCCTGGGCAGCCTCCCGGCCACCAGCTTGCCCAACGACTACCCGGTGCCGGTATTCGACCAGCCGATGACGACGGAATATTTCCTGGTGCATCTGGCCACGCATCTGGCTTACCATCTGGGTCAGGTAAACTACCACCGCCGCCTGCTCGACGGGCCCGCGTAGGCCGGCCGGGCAACGGGCGCGCCGGGCAACCCTGCGTTTGGCTGGTGCGTCTATGGGCAGCAAACTCCTCCATTGAGCTCACGTAATTGCAGCATGAACAGCAGCTTTTGGGGTGGCCTCGGGGCGCTGCTACTCGCGGTCCCGGCCCCCGCCCAATCCCTGTCCGGCGTTTGGCAGGGTGTTGAAACCGACACCGGGCAGCCCGGCGGCTACTGGCCCACGGTGCTCCGCCTGCAAAAAAGCAAGGGCACCAATGTATTCGGCATTCTCTACGAAGAAGTGGGCACCAACCCGGGCATCACGGTCACGTTTCAGATGCAGGGCACCCGTACCGGCACCGGCCTGCGCCTCGAGCACGGCGAAAAGCTGAACGAAACCGGCCGCACCTTCGGCAACTACTGGTGCGACGGCTCCATCACATTCACCTACGACCCGGCCCTGGAAAAGCTTACCGGCCACGCCACCTACCGGCCGCAGGGTGACTGCACGGTGGGCACCATCACGCTCTATCGCATCAAGCTGAAATCGGCCGCCACAGTGCCGGCCGGCGTGGAGAGCAGCCTGCGCGTGTCGGGCCGCAACGTGCTCTGGTTTGCCGACGCCGAGGGCAAGCAGGCCCTGGCCGCCGGCAACACCTACCGCACCAAACTCAGCAAAACCACCACGTTCTATCTGCGTCAGAGCTACTACCCCACCCGGGAAAGCCCACTGGTGCCCATTACCATTCAGGTAAGCGGCACGCCGCCCAAGGCCACCCCGCCCAAGGCCGCCCCCGCTCCGCCAACCCCGCCCCC
>NZ_BAAGZM010000474.1:0-3441 GCF_054778495.1 Hymenobacter agri | reverse complement strand
CTCGTGCTGGCGCGCTTCGCCAACGGCGGGCTGGCGGCGCAGGTCGGCTTCACGCTGCAGTGCCTGGTGTGGTGGCTTTGTACCTGGAAGGCCTACCGCGCCGTCCGCCAGCGCCAGTGGCCCCTGCACGTCGACTGGATGCTGCGCTCCTACGCCGTAACGCTGGCCGCCCTGGCCCTGCGCGGCGAGAGCTACGTGATGTACTACGTGTTCGAAACCAAGCCGATTGAGACGTATCTGACGGTAACCTGGCTCTCCTGGGTGGGCAATTTGATATTGGTAGAAATCCTGCTGGAGGTGGGCATGGGCCGATATTTTCTGCGGGAGTTTATGCCGGGGCTGCGTGGTAAATTGGCAGCATGAAAAAGACGTTCTACCCGTTCTTGGTTTTCAGTCTGCTTACGGCCTGCCAGGAACAGAAACCAGTTGCCACCGATGTGGCGGCAGCTGCCCGCGGGCCCATTCCTGCTGCCGAACCTGGCGAAAAGCCGTTGCCGTCGCTATTCGCCGCTACGGATACTCTCACCAAGCCGATGCGGCAGTTGCTGGGCGAAATTGACTTGTCGAAGCTGTGGCAGGGCGATACCCAATACCGCCGGGAGAACCCGACGCTACAAGGTTTTTTTGGGCCCGACCACTACCGGTTTGCGCTGGCTTTTACGAGCGTAATGCGCGATGCGCAGCACCCCGAGGTGTACCACGTGCGAGGCAAATGCCGCTACCGAAAAAATATCCGGCCATTCGAAGGCACCCTCACGGTGCGGCAGATTGAAGATTTGGAAGCGCCCTGGGATTATGGTGACTTCACACCGCAACAGCAGGATTCGATGCTAACGGAAGCGGCCGCTACCGATTCGACTGCAGTCCAGTACGAGCGCGCCCGAAAACTGTCGCACCCCTACACCCTGCGCGCCGAACTGGCCATACGGGAGGAGACAGCCGCAAACAGCGGCGTTTTTCGCGGCGAAGCCATTCTAAACTTTCACGTTACCAACCGTGGGCGGCTGGACTACGTCACGGCGCCGTTTGTGAGCAAAGACATGCCGGCCAACGGTAGCGAAGTGCTGGTGCACGGCTCGCGCCGCAACCTGACGACCCGGGAAGTGAAGAAGTTTGTGGTAGCTGCCGACGTGTTTGCCGCAGCACCAGAGGTTTACAAAGACTTTGGCATTGGCGACCGGGGTGGCGAAATCAACCCCAAATACGCTAAACTGGGCTGGAACGAGCTGTGGGAAAACGACGAATGGTGGGCCGACTCGCCCAATCCCAAACTCAGCCTGTAGCGAACGTTCTTTTTCTACTTTCTTGCCGTGCCCATATGAAATCCTTGCTGCTTTTCGTACCAATTGGTCTACTGGCGCCGGCCTGTAAGCCGCAGACGAAACCGGCTGCCCGTTCCGTCGCTACGGTGTCGGAAGCAACGGCCAAACCAATAGGCAATGACAGGGAAGTTGGGCTTCCACCCGATACCATTTCGGCAAGGGAACTCTCGGTAGCTCGCGGAGGAAAGGCCCTGCCGCCCGATAGCATGCCGCCCATTCCCGTTCGCCATGGAATAGTGTTGCGCGATAATATCGGGTCGCAGCCGGTAGCCGACTCGGGAGCGGTCAAACATTTCTTTGCCAGCCACAACCTTGCTCCGCTCCTGCAAACGGTAAAGGGTGGGCAATACGATTATGCCCTGAACGGATTTCTGGGGTCCGACCGCTACCGAACAGAAGTCGTCATTACGGCGGCTCATCAGAATCGGCACAACCCGCGGGCTTACACGTTACGGGGGCTGACCCGCACGAAGCGGCTTATCAGGCCTATTCAGGGCGAAATAGTATTCGACTCTCTTTCAATCGAGCCCATGCTTACCGCACAGGACAAGCAGGATATCAGTAACTGGACGATGGTATCCGTCGTGCGACTCGATAATGACAAAACCATTCGGCGGTACGCCGTTATGGGCCGCGTACGGCTATCCGAAGAACAGTCGGTAACCCAGCCAGCTGTGTTTCGCGGGCGAGTGATTATGGAATTGGAACTAACCAAAAAAGGCCGGCTTAATGTTGATGCACCCTTTCTGCACGGGCCTTCGCAGGGAGCCGGGCAGCAATACGCTGGCACATGGACGACTACTCAAACCGGAAAGACAATTCCGGCAGTGTGGGTGAGCAATATCGTCGGGTACGGTCAGTTCATCTACAGCGACTTTGTGGTTGGCGAACGGGACGTCGCAATCAACCCCAAATACGCCAAGCAGGGCTGGAATGAGCTGTGGGAAAACGACGAATGGTGGGCCAAATCACCCAAACCCCGTCTAAGTTTGTAAATAAAGGTTGAGCCAGTATGAAACCCTTTGTTGCGTTGCGAGTTGCCGCCTTTGCGTTGGGCGCCTGCCAGCCGCAGGTCAAGCCAGCCGCAGGCGTGTATGCCGAAAAGCCGACACTGGTTGCGGCCACGCCATCGCATTTACCTATAGAAATCTCAAAATCAGATTCCGTACCAACCAAGCCCGCATTGCAGGCCATATTATTCAGCCCGCCTCCCCGGGAAGGAATGCCGCTAACTGCATTGGCACCGCCGGTAACTGATGCGGCTAGGTTTCTAGCTGCTAACAATATAGCCCCGATGTGGCAGGCCGATTTTGGCCAACGGGAAAACAACAATCCGAAGCCCACCATTTTGGATGGGTTCTACGGTGCCGAGCATCGCCACATCGCCGTTATCCTAGATGAGGTAGTGTCGGATTCGCTGATGCCCAATGTGTTGCGGGTGCGGGGGCGGACGCGCTTTAACAAGCACATCACGCCCTTTGCGGGCAGCATCACGGTGCAGACTATCAAATCCGTTCGCGCTTTTCTGGATTTGGATTCGGTGGAAACCACGCAGGCCCGCGCATACTCGGCCACCGGGCGCTTTGTGCTGCGCGAAGACTCCACGGCGCCGGGCGCCGGCACTTACCAAGGCACGGCGCTGATGGATTTCTATCGCCAGGCCGATGGAGCGCTGCACCTCGTGGAATCGAGCCGGGAACTACCCACCCGAGGCAGCGGGCTGCTGTTTCGGGGGCAATGGAAGAGCTTCCGCACGGGCCGGCTGAAACCGGTGGCTTTTGCCACCTACGCCGATGCCGTACTGCCCAACACCATGACGGATTTGTACATTGGAGAGCGGGGGCAAACCATCAATCCCAAATACGCGCGCCTCGACTGGAGCGAGGCTTGGGAAAACGACGAGTGGTGGGCTCGGCCGGCCAAGCCTGCGCTCAGCCTCTGATACTAAAATCCCTGCCTGCACCGTTGAAAATCCAGAAGCGCTATTCGGCAATATAGCCGTGTGGTACTTCCAATTTTCACGGTTATGATGCGTTTCCTTCTGCTGCTGGCGGCTCCTGCGCTGCTGCTCGGTGCGGCCCGGCCGGCCGCGCCCACCTCTGTTCCCGCCACTGCTGCC
>NZ_BAAGZM010000473.1:0-3443 GCF_054778495.1 Hymenobacter agri | reverse complement strand
GGCGACGGCGGCACGCCGGAAATCTTCGAGTTGATGCGCAAGCGTGGCGTAGCCCTTTGCCCCACCGTGGCCGCCGGCGACGCTACCGCCCAGTACCGCGGCTGGCGCAAGGGCACCGACCCACTGCCCGCCCGCATTCAGCAAAAGCACATGAGCGTGGCTGCCGCCCTCAAAGCCGGCGTGACACTGGCCATGGGTGGCGACGTGGGCGTATTCGCGCACGGCGACAATGCCCGCGAAATGGAGCAGCTCGTGCGCGACTACGGCCTCACGCCCGTGCAGGTGCTGCAGCAGGCCACCAGTGGCAATGCCAGCATCTTCCACCTCGTCGACCGGGGCCGCCTGGCCCCCGGCCTACTGGCCGACCTCGTAGCCGTGGCCGGCGACCCTACGCAGGACGTGGCCGCCGTGCGCCAGGTACGCCTGGTGATGAAAGGCGGCGTGCTCTACCGCCAGCCGTAGTGCCCCAATTCATGAAAAAGACCTCCGGAAATATTTTCCCGGAGGTCTTCTCATTTCAGCGAAACGCTACAGACTACTTCGCCTTACGGAAAATGTAGCGCGTCATAAAAATGCCGCTGCCCTGAATGGACGATGTGAGCGGCAGCGCCTGCACCAGTTCGTAGCCTTCGCCCGCCATTTGCTGGGTGAGGGCCACGATGGTTTCCTCGTTTTTCTGGAGGTTGGCCATGTTCAGGCCGGTGAGGCTGAACAGGTTTTCCATCGGAGCTTCTTTGATGCCCTTGAAAGCCGGCGTGTACGAAACCTTGGACCGGCCGAAACCGCCCGGCACCACCGATTCGATGGTCGTAACCAATTGGTATGTGTAGTTGCCACCGGCCTGCGCTTTGGCCGGTGTGAAGGCCGCGCCGCTGGCCAGCAAGCCCGCTACCAGCAACGATTTGGTGAATGTGAATGACATGGGTTTTTAAGCAGAAAAAGTAAAACGGAAGGCGAATATAGTCCGCCTTCCGTTTTACTTTTCATACAATATCAAGGCGCCTGGCTCTGATGCCGCCCGCATTAGTCGCGCTTGTTTTTCAGCATGCTTTTTAGTGCGGCCAGCTCGTCGCGCAGCTTGGCGGCCGTTAGGAAGTCGAGGTCCTTGGCGGCGGCTTCCATCTGCTTCTCGGTGGTTTTGATGAGCTTTTCGAGCTCGGCCTTGTTCATCATGGCCACCACGGGCTCGGCGGCCATAGCCAGGGCCACGCCGTCGGCTTCGGGGTTGGCGTAGCCGGTCGTTTCCACGATGCGGTAGTCGGCCAGGTCGGTCTGGCCCATGATGGCCTCGCGCGACTTGCGCACGGTGCGCGGCGTGATGCCGTGTTCCTCGTTGTAGGCCATCTGAGTGGCGCGGCGACGGTTGGTTTCATCGATGGCGCGCTGCATCGAGCCCGTCATGCGGTCGGCGTACATGATGACCTTGCCACGGTCATTCCGCGCCGCCCGGCCCATGGTCTGAATCAGGCTGCGCTGGTCGCGCAGGAAGCCTTCCTTATCGGCATCCAGAATAGCCACCAAGCTCACTTCCGGCAGGTCGAGGCCTTCGCGCAGCAGGTTCACGCCAATCAGCACGTCGATTTCGCCCAGCCGCAGCTTGCGCAGAATCTCCACGCGGTCCAGCGTTTTCACGTCGGAGTGCACGTATTCGACCTTGATGCCCAGGCGGTCCATATACTTGCTCAACTCCTCGGCCATGCGCTTGGTGAGAGTGGTTACGAGCACGCGGTCGCCCTGCTTCACGCGGTTGTCTACTTCGTCGAGCAGGTCATCAATCTGGTTGATGCTGGGGCGCAGGTCAATTTCGGGGTCGAGCAGGCCGGTGGGGCGGATGATTTGCTCCACTACCACGCCGTCGGCCTGGGCCAGCTCATAGTCGGCCGGCGTGGCCGATACGAATACCGCCTGCCGGTACATGCTCTCGAACTCGTTGAAGGTCAGCGGCCGGTTGTCCAGCGCCGAGGGTAAGCGGAAGCCGTACTCAATCAGCGCGGTTTTGCGGCTGCGGTCGCCGCCCCACATGGCCCGGATTTGGGGCATGGTGGCGTGGCTTTCATCCACCACCAGCAGGTAGTCGTCGGGGAAGTAGTCGAGCAGACAGAAGGGGCGCGAGCCTGGCGAGCGGCCGTCGAAGTAGCGCGAGTAGTTCTCGATGCCCGAGCAGTAGCCCAGCTCCCGAATCATCTCCAGGTCGAACTCGGTGCGCTCCATAATGCGCTTGGCTTCGGCGTCGCGGCCTTCCTTCTCGAAGTAGGCGTGCTGCTGCACCATGTCGTCCTGAATCTGCTTAATGGCCGAGTTCAGGGTTTCCTTGCCGGTTACGAACAGGTTGGCCGGGTACAGCGCGATGCCGTGGGCCTCGTCGCTCAACTTCTTACCGCTTACCGGGTCAATCTTGTGCACGCTCTCAATCTCATCGCCGAAGAAGTAGATGCGAATGGCGTAGTCGGCGTAGGCCGGAAACACGTCCACCGTGTCGCCCTTCACCCGGAACGAGCCGCGCGTGAACTCCACCTCGGTGCGCGAGTACAGAATCTGCACGAACTGATAGAGCAGGTTATTGCGCGTGTAGCGCATGCCCGGCTTCAGGAAAATGACGTTTTTGGCAAACTCCTCGGGGTTGCCGATACCGTAGATGCACGACACCGAGGCCACCACAATCACGTCGCGCCGCCCGCTGAGCAGCGTGGAGGTGGTGTGCAGCCGCAGCTTCTCGATTTCCTGGTTGATGGCCAGGTCTTTCTCGATGAATACATCGGTGCTGGCGATGTAAGCTTCAGGCTGGTAGTAATCGTAGTAGCTGATGTAATACTCGACCGCGTTGTTCGGGAAGAACGCCTTAAACTCGCCATAGAGCTGGGCAGCCAGCGTTTTGTTGTGGCACAGCACCAGGGCCGGCTTGCCGGTTTCGGCAATCACATTGGCCATGGTGAAGGTTTTGCCGGTGCCGGTGGCACCCAGCAGCACCTGGGCCGGCTCGCCGTTGTTCACACCCTCCACGAGCTTAGCAATGGCGGTGGGTTGGTCGCCGGTGGGCTTGAATTCAGAGGTCAGTTGGTACTTCATGCAACGCGAAAGGTAGGCCGAATTGGTCAGCCTACCTTAACCCAATCGGCGCGCAATGGGTTTCGCGGAAAACGGAAAAGGCGGAGTACCGCGAAATTTCATTTCGCCGACGAGCAACGCCAGTGTGAACGTCCGCACGCGGTAGAACTTCGCTGCGCTCGTTGGCGAAATAAAATTTCGCGGTACTCCGCCTGTTGATTCTACCTGCCGAACTCCACCGCGGCCTCCAAGCCTACGCTGTAGGGGTGGCTCTGGGCGAAGTAGTTCTGCACCGGATGTGCGTTCAGCGATACCAGACCCAACTCGGCCACCGGGCCCATGCTGAAGGCCCAGTGCCCCGCGCCGGGGCTGAACCGGGCGCCCGCCGCGCCGCGCAC
>NZ_BAAGZM010000472.1:0-3443 GCF_054778495.1 Hymenobacter agri | reverse complement strand
GGCGGCTCGGCCGTGCTCACGGCCGACGCCGGCACGACCAGCCCGTTCGCCTCCTACACCTGGACGCCCGACGAGGCCCTCTCGGCCACCGGCGGCGCGCAGGTGGTGGTGAACCCGCTGCAAACCACGACCTACAGCGTCGTCATCGTGGCTGATGGGCGTACCACCGAGCACAGCATCACGATTGTGGTGCGCCCCGACTGCTGCCAGCAAAGCACCGCCTCGGCCTACAAAATCGTGGAGCTCAACGATACTTACGACTACAACGGCAGCCTGCCGCCCTACTACGGCGACCCGTTCCGGCCCTACCCGCCCGGTACGTATTTCCACGTGGCGGGTCGTTCGCTCACACTCAGCAATACCGCGTTTCACCTGCCGACCGGCAGCGTGCTGCTGATGGACCCGGGCGCCGAGGTGGTGCTCCACGATGCGCAGCTGTATCTGGACGGCGGCACCATTACGGCCGCCTGCGACCAGCAGTGGGGCGGGGTGCAGCACGACGGCAGTAACCACGGCCTGTTTGCGAGCGCCGTGGGCACGCTGCGGCCCCGCCTGCTGCACAGCCAGAAGGGCATCGTGTTCACCAACTCGACCACGGCGGCGCTGACGCTCGACCACATGGATTTTCTGCACAACTACACGAGCATTTACCTGGACTACCACACGCTGCCCGCGGCCAGCAGCGACCAGCTGAGCAGCTGCGTGTTCGACGCCGACCCGGGCCTGATGAAGGCGCCCTACCAGCCGCAGGGCACCGACACGTGGGTGAGCCAGTGCCACGTGAGCGTGTGGGGCAATGCGGCCCGCCTGCAGTTTGCGGGCAATAGCCTGCGCCACGCGCTGCTGGGCGTGGAGCTGCTGCCCGGTAATCCGCCGCAGCTCGGCATCAGTGGCGGGCAGTTGGCCGACATCTACCTAGCCGGGGTGGTGAGCCGCGATAACACGTCGTATGCCGGCGCGCAGCTGACGGTGGCGGGCACGCGGTTCACGTTTCCGCAGGGCCTGGCGCTGCCGGCCACCAGCCAGGTAACGCAGACGCTGGCTACGTACAACCAGACGTTGCACGCCCACGAAACCGTGGCCCTGGCCCCGTTGCTGGTGCGCACCGCCGTCACCACCGGCTGCGTGTTCGAGCAGCCCGACACCAGCCCCTACCTCACCTTTCAATACGGCAATTACCGCCCCCGGCAAATCGGCATTGCCAGCCAGCGGCTGACGCAGGTGCTCGATAACACCTTTACCGGGCTGGCTGTGGGCATTGCCCACGGGCTACGCAACGGCAATGCCGATACGGAGGTGCGCGGCAACCTGTTCAGCCAGTGCGAGAAGGGCTACAACCCGGTGCCCTTCGACAATTATACCCACCCGCAGCCCACGGGTAAGGTTTACGTGAGCTGCAACACTTTTGAGCGGGGCGTGAGCGCCGGCCAGCGCGGCGGGGTGAGCTACGGCATTTACCAGGAGGCCGACGCCAACGTGACGCTGGCCGACCCTTCGGCGACTTCTGGCAATCCTGCGATATTGAAAAACCGGTTTGATGACGCAAGAGCCGGAAAAGGAGGATTCTATGCGCTGTATAATGCCAATGGCAGCGTTACCCTCACCTATAATACCTACGACGACTACTGGGCAAACACGGTGCAGCCGCTGAGTAACTCATCAGTTGAACTACCACCGATTAGGAATACGGTAAACTATCCTAATAATAATACCGACTGTGCTCCCCTAACGCCAAATGGGTTGCCACGGGCGGCAGGGCCAAGCACGGAAGCGGCGGTTCTGACTGCCCAGGCTAAAGTAGAGGCCAGTGTGCCTAACCCGGCTGCGGGCACCGTGCGCATTGGCTATACTGTGCCTACTACCGCCCACGATGTTAAGTTAGTGGTGCGTGAGGCGATGAACGGCCGGATTGTGGCCGTTATTCCGGTGAGTAACAGCGCCCGGTACTATGACCTTAGACTGGCTGGTTACCCAGCGGGCCTATACCATTATGCGCTGGTTGTTGATGGGCGGCCAACGGTTGCCCAACGATTGGTAATTCAATAGCCGAAGCCCATGAAACGCTTTCTACTATCAGCCGTGCTGGGAGCAGCTTTCTGTTCCGTGGCTTCGGCTCAACCCACGCAAGTGTGGCAACGGTTATTCGATGATGGATTTCGTGCCAGCAACGGGTTCAGTCAGGTTCAACAGTTCGGTGCTGCTCGGCTGCTGGCGATTGGCCCAAGCCAACGCTACAGCGCCAACGCTCCCTCTCCTGGATACTCCAAACTGGGTAATCTTTGGCGCTTCAACACATCAGGCGACACGCTATTGCGCAAAAAATATGTTGCGACGCCTTACTTAAATAATGTTTTGCCTTTGCCGGGAGGCGATGTATTGCTGACCGGCGCGCTGGATTCAGCGGCTACACCGACTTCCTACAACGTTAGCTTTTTCTATGTGCGGGCCGATTCACTGGGCACTTGGCGGCAGTCGCGGCTGCGCTACCTGCCCACCTACCGCAGCGCAGGCGGGCCGGCTCCCTTACTGCCGCTGTCTGGGGGAGGGGCGCTGTGGGCGCAAACTGTGAATCAGCTACCTTACGTGCAAGGCTCTTACAACGGGCTGTTCAACGCACAAGTGGTGCGGCTCGATTCAGCTCAGCGCTTGGTATGGCAGCGGCAGTATCCGGGCAACACGCCCGCAGCCGACGGACTAACCGTGGCGGCGATGGCGCAGCTGCTCGACGGCTCGTACGTGCTGGTGGGGCAGAAGGGGCGGGCCTGGCAGGCGCCCTACCCGCCGGGGCTGATTGTGGTGCGCAGCGGCTGGGCCCAGCGCCTGAAAGCCAACGGGGACACCGTGCGCATGGCCAGCGAATACTTCGGCACCATCTCGCAGAAGTACGAGCCGCAGGACGTGCAGGCTACCCCCGACGGGGGTTACGTGGTGGCCGGCATTGTGTACATCGACCAGTATTTGCCGGTCTTCAACAGCTATCCAGTAGCCAACGGGTCGTTGGCCAAGTTCGACAGCCTGGGCGTGCTGCAATGGGAGCGGCGTATTTCGGGCCTGCCCGCGCCGGGCCGCAATTGCAGCCTTTCACGGGTGCAGGTGCTGGCCAACGGGCATTACCTGGTCACGGGGGTTCGTAACCATATGCCCAACGACCCTACCGCCGGGTATCTGGCGGAGTATGCGGGGACCAGCACTGGCGCAACGATGGTGTGGGAAACCTACTTTGAATCAGATATTGCCTTGCAGCAAACGGCTTTACAAGCCGATGGCACCCTCACGATGGCTGGGTCACGGCAGGTGTACCGCACCGTGAACGGGTTCACGAGTCCGGACCAGTTGGGCCTGCTCACGCGCTTTGCCGGGCTGGGGGCGCCGTGGGTGCCCGCCTACTGCCAGCACGCGCCGGCGCCCAATCCGGGCTTTGTGCTCAACGCCGCCCGCGACAC
>NZ_BAAGZM010000471.1:0-3456 GCF_054778495.1 Hymenobacter agri | reverse complement strand
CCAGCGTGAGCACGGCCGCCGGCACGGCCAGCGTGACCACCTTCACGACCGTGGCGGCCACCCCGCCCGGCAACGCGCTGGCATTTGACGGCAGCGACGACTACGTAGCTTTCGGCAGCACGCCAGCCGTGAATAACCTGGGCCCGGGCTCCTTCTCGATGGAAGCTTGGGTGTACTACGATGGCGGCACCGGAGCCGAGTCCATCATTCGCAAGGATGGCGACTATAACTTCTATATTAACGGCAACAAGCTACACACCGAGGTATGGAGCAGCGGTACCGGCAGCCCAACCTGGCAGCGCATCGATGGCACGGCTACCACGCTGCCGGCCAACCGCTGGGCCCACGTAGCGGCTGTGTGGAACGGTAGCACCATGCAGCTGTATATCAACGGTGCGGCCGAGGCCAGCACCGTGACTACCAGCAATATCAGCGCCTCGGCCAACCTGACGCTGGGCAAATCGGTGATATACGGCAACCTGCTCAACGGCCGTCTCGACGAGGTGCGCATCTACACTGCGGCCCTCACCCAGGCCCAGGTGCAGGCCGACATGCTCAGCACCGCGTCGGCCGTACCGGCTAGCCTGAAATTCTATGCCAGCTTCGACCAGGGCACCCCCAGCGGCGCCAACACCGGCCAAACCACCCTCTACGACCAGAGCAGCAACGCCTACGCCGGCACGCTCACCAACTTCAACAGCCCCGGCCTGACCAACGGCAACAGCACCTCAAACTGGGTGGAAAGCTACGCCCTGGTAGTGCCCACCGCTGCCGCCGCCACGGCCCGCACGGCCACCGGCTTCACGGCCAACTGGACGGCCCCGGCCGTGGGCACCGTGGATAACGGCTACCGCCTCGACGTGTCGGCCAGCAGCACTTTTGCCTCGGGCGTGACGACCTACACCGTGAGCAGCGGCACGAGCCAGGCCATCACAGGCCTGACGGCCAATGCGACCTACTACTACCGCGTGCGGGCCGACAAAACCAGCGTGACGGGCCAGGGCGCGTACTCCAACACCGTTACCGCATGCCCGGCCCCCGTGGCCGCAGCCCAGAACGCCAGCGTGACGCTGGACGTCAGCGGCAACGCCACGCTGGCCGCCACCGCTGTGAACAACGGCAGCACGGCCAATTGCGGCGCCGCCACAGCCGCCGCGCTGAGCGTGAGCCCCAGCAACTTCAGCTGTGCCGATGTGGTGCCTGCCACCGTGGCTAGCGCCCTGAGCTTTAATGGCAGCGGCCAATACGTAGCAATTGGCAACACAGCTACCGTGCCGCTGGGCAACAGCGCCTACACCATTGAAGCCTGGATTAAGCCTAATCAGATGGGCGATTATGGCATCATTGGCTGGGGCAACTACGGCTTCAACGACCAGGTTAATGCGCTCCGTTTGTACCCCGGCGGCATTCATAACTACTGGTGGGCCCACGACCTGAGCGGCGCCACTGGCAACCTGGCCGGTACCTGGCACCACGTAGCCGCTACGTTCGACGGCACCACCCGCCGCATTTACCTTGATGGGGCCCTGCTCAACTCGGATGCCCCCGGCAGTTCCCACGCCGTGCCCAACGCCAACAACCTGCGCATTGGCTCGACTAACAACGGCGAATACTTTCCCGGCAGCATCGACGAAGTGCGGGTGTGGAGCGTGGCGCGCACTCAGGCTCAACTGAACACTGCCAAGGGCATTGGCCTGCCCGGCGGCACGACCGGCCTGGTAGCCTATTATCGCCTGAACGAAGGCAGTGGTCTGAACACAGCTGACGCTACTGGCAACGCGGCCAATCTGGGCACGCTCACCAATGGCCCCACCTGGACTACCGACGCGGCCCCCGTAATGAACGGCAGCCCCGTGACGCTGACCGTGACCGACACTGGCGGCAACACCAGCACGGCCCCGGCTGTGGTGACAGTGCGCGACAACGCGGCCCCCGCCGCAACCGGTAGTGGCCCGCTGCCCGCCGCCCCCACGCTGGCCACCAGCAACGTGCCCGAAGCCGGCAACTACGGCGTGCTGTACCAGTACGACGTGCCCAACGTAGCCAGTCTCAATGGGCTGTCGGCTATTCCTTACACTGTGAACAACTCTGGGGTTTCTATCGCAACCCCGGCCCGGGTAGCCTATTTCATGGAACTGTCTAACGGCACCAGCTCCAAGTGGGTATGGGCCTCGATGGACAACTTCGCCAGCACCCTCACGCAGCTGGGCCTGCCCAACCCGACGGCCAACAACGTTAACTTCCACCGGAATGTGACCAACCTGAACGTATTCAGCAGTGCGGGCGCGGGCGTAACTACAGGCACGGGCATTGGCACCGGTCGGATAGAAATGTGGTACTGGAACTACGGTACCGGCAACACGGACAACGTGCCCGGTGCCAGCGGCAGCACCTATGACTTCGGCGACGACCCTAACGTAGGCTCGGGCAATTACGGCTCTTTCCAAGTCCACAACGTGACGGCTGGCCAAACCCTGCTGGCTTACAACAACTGGGGGGGCAACGGCGACGGCGGCGGCATTGGGAACATCGGCATTGGCAACCAGGTAGGCGGCAGTGGCAACCCCGATTGGACCTTCACCTACAACGCTAATGCTTACACGGTGAAGCGCATCTACATTCTGGTGCCCAATAACGGGGCCTTCACCCAGCCCGCCACGGTGGCGCTCAACGCTTCGGGCACGGCCACACTCACGCAAAGCCAGGTGTACACCGGCGCGGCCGACAACTGTGCCGTGAGCTCGGTGGTGATTACGCCCAGCACGTTCACCTGCGCCCAAACCAGCGCGCCGCAGCTCGTCACGGTGGCCGTATCCGATGCTTCGGGCAACACTACTACGCAGTCGGCCTACGTAACGGTGACCGTACCGCCCACGACCACCACGACCTGGAACGGCAGCAGCAGCAGCACCTGGACCGACTGCGCCAACTGGAGCTACGGCAAGGTGCCCGATGCCAGCACCAGCGTGGTTATTCCGACCGGCCAGCCCCGCTACCCCGTGCTCGCCACCGGCACTGCTCCCGTGCTCGACCTGACCGTGAACAGCGGCGGCAGCCTCACGCTGAACAGCGGCGCTACGCTGCAGGTGAACGGCAGCTTCGCCAGCAGCGGCACGGCCACGCTTTCGGGCACGGTGGCTTTTGTGGGCAGCGCCGCTACCCAGATGCTGAATGTGGGCACCGGCTTCAACACCGTGACGGTGAACAAGCCCAGCGGCACCGTGCAGCTGGCCCAGAATCTGACCATCAACACAGCCTTGACCCTGACCAGTGGCACCCTCACTACCACCGGCAGCTACCAGGTGAATCTCGGCGGCTCGGCCAGCCTCAGCGAGAGCGATGCCAGCTACGTGCTGGGCAAAGTAGTGGTAAACCGCACGCTAGCCCCCGGCACGGCCGAAACCTTTGCCGGGCTGGGCCTGACGCTGACGCCCGCCGCCGGCTCGGTGGCCCCCG
>NZ_BAAGZM010000470.1:0-3464 GCF_054778495.1 Hymenobacter agri | reverse complement strand
GCCCGCGCGGGCGCAGCCAGCGGTGCAGCACTTCGTAGAGGTGGCGGCTTTTCACGGGCTTGCCCACGTAGTCGTCGAGGCCCTGGCGCATGAAGCGGCCGGCGTCTTCCTGCATCGAGTAGGCCGTCATGGCCACTACCGGCGGGCAGGCGCTGCCCAGCACGCGGCGAATTTCGGCGGTAGCCGCCACGCCATCCATGTCGGGCATCTGAATGTCCATGAAAATCATGTCGTAGGCTATGCCTGGGGCCTGCACCAGCGCAATGCCCTCGGGGCCGCCGCCGGCCACGTCGACCTCGCAGCCCAGGCGCGTGAGCAGGCGCTGGCCCACCTTCTGGTTGATGGTATTGTCGTCGACGAGTAGCACGCGGGGCGGGTCGTCGAAGGGCTTGAAGATGGGTTCGCGCACAGGAGCCACGGCGGGTAGCTCCTCGCGCCGGGCTGCGCGCGTGGCAATGGTGAACCAGAACACCGAGCCCTCGCCCTCGTCGCTGAGCACGCCAATTTCGCCGCCCAGCAGCTCGGCCAGCTGCCGGCTGATGCTCAGGCCCAGGCCCGTGCCGCCGTAGGCTTTGCTGGGCGTGGTGTCGAGCTGGGTGAAGTTGGTGAACAGCCGCGCCGCATTTTCGCTCGAAATGCCGATGCCCGAATCCTGCACCGCGAAGCGCAGGGTGTGCAGCTCGCCGTCGGTGCTCACGCTGCTCACCACAATGCTCACGGTGCCCTCGTTGGTGAACTTGATGGCATTGGCCACCAGGTTGCTCAGAATCTGGAGCAGGCGTACCTCGTCGGTCACGACCAGGGCCGGGGTGTGGGGCGTGATGTGGTAAGTAAAGCGGATGTTTTTCTGCTCGGCCCGGTAAATGAACAGGGCGCGAATGCGCTCCATCACGGCCGCCAACTCCAGCGCCGTTTCGTGAATCTGGAGCTTGCCGGCCTGAATTTTCGACAGGTCGAGAATGTCGTTGAGGATGGTGAGCAGGGCATCGGAGCTTTTGCGCAGCGTGTCGACGTAGTCGAGCTGCTCGTCGCTTTCCACGGTCTGGTCGAGCAGGTCAATCATGCCGATGATGCCGTTCATGGGCGTGCGCAGCTCGTGGCTCATGTTGGCCAGGAACTGGGTTTTGGCCTCCAGCGCGGCTTCGGCGGCATCTTTGGCCTGGCGCAGGTCGTCCTGCATCTGGCGGATTTCGGTGACGTCGCGGGCAATGCCTTCGGTGCCGTGCCGGCCATCGGCCGAGAGGCGGGCATTCACGAGCACGCTCACGGGGTGGCCCTGCTTGTGCCACATCTGGGTTTCGAAGTTGCGCAGGCCGCCGTTGCGGGCCAGCTCGGCGGCCACGCGGTTGGGGTCGTCGGGGTCGACATAGTACAGGGCCACGGGCTGGCCCAGCACTTCCTCAGGCTCGTAGCCCAGCACCTCGCGCACCGATGGGCTAAGGATGGTCAGCAGGCCTTCGTCGTCGGTCTGGTAATAAATATCCTGAAACGATTCGAAGATGGAGCGGAACTTCTCTTCCTGGGCTTGCAGGGCCAGTTGGGCCCGCTTCTGCTCGGTGATGTCGTGGGCAATGGCCGATATTTCCTCAAACGAGCCGTCGCCGAGGTAAATCGGGTTCAGGTAAATATCGGTCCACACGTCGTAGCCGCGCACGTCGCGCAGGCGCATCTCGAAGCGCTGGGCCTGGCCTTTGGCGGCGGCATCGTAATGCTGCACAAACGTGTCGCGCTCATCGGCGGGCATTTTGGCCAGGTCGGCCTCCCACAGGTTGATGCCGCGCATCGGATAGGTCCCGTTGCGGCGCAGGAACAGGGCCGCGTAGTTGCGGTTGAAGTTCATGAGGTGGCCCTGAGTATCCACGGTCCACATCACGTGCGAGCCACTCTCAAAAATGGCGTTGAGGCGGGCTGTCTGGCGGTTAATCTGCTCCTCGTTGCGCTTGCGCTCGATGGCCAAGGCCACCTGGTTCGAAATGAAGTGCAGCACGTCGAGGTCGCCGGGCGTGTAGGCGTCCACGCGGTGGTAGTCCTGCACGGCCAGCACGCCGATGATGCGGTCGCCGATGCTCAGCGGCGAGGCCAGCATCACCTCGGGCACCTGCCCGTAGATGGTGAGCGTGCCGCTGCGCACGAGCTGCTGAAAATCGGCGTGGGTGAGGTAGCGCGGCTGCCCGCCGGCAATGATGTATTCCGACACGCCGCCCGAAAAGGGCTGCGCCGCCTGCGGCCGGTTCTGCGGGTACTGGTCGACGTGGTACACGAACTGCAGCTGGGTGCGGGCGTCGTCGCAGAGGGCGATGAACAGGTTGCTGGTTTCGATAATCTTGCTCAGCTCGCGATGGATGGCCCCGTAGAGGCTGGGCAAGTCCTTGGCCGAGATGGCGAGGTTGGCAATGCTGTAGTAAACTTTCTGCAGCCGCTCGGCCTTGATGCGGTCGGTGATGTCGTGCAGAATGGCGCGGCTGCTCATGGGCTGGCCCTCTTCGCGCACCACGCTCATGCTGCCGATAAGGTGCACGGGCTTGCCCAGGCTGGTCAGAAACACGGTTTCGACTTTGTTCACCGGCTCGCCATCATACAGATTGCGCAGCTGGTAGAGCAGCTTGGCCTTGTAGTACGGATGCACCACATCGGCCAGGGTGCGGGTGGCCAGCTCGGCATCGGTATAGCCGAGCTTTTCCTTCCAGGCCTTGTTCACAAACAGGAAGGCATTGGTGGCACTCAGGTGCTGCACCAAGTCCTGGGCATTGTCGAGGAAGTCCTGCAGGTGGGTGCTGTCGTTGGCCAGGGCGGGCGGGGCCAGGGTCATTTCATTGGCCTCCTGGCCGGCCATCCACACGCCGGTTACTTTGCCGGCGCTGTCGCGGGTGTAGCCCGTGCGCCAGTGCACCAGGCGCGGCTGGCCGCCCTGGGTGAGCAGGCTGCGGTCGTAGCTGGTGGGCAGGGTTTCGGTGGCCACGCCTTCAAGAAAATCGCGGCGACGCTGCTCGCGCTGGCCGGGAGCCATAAACATTTCGTGGCCGCGCTGGCCCAGCACCTGCTTGCGGGTGTAGCCGGTCAGGTGCAGGAAGGCGTCGTTGGCTTCGACGATAACCCCATCGGTATCAATCAGCAGGTAGAGCTGCCCCAACTGGTCGAGCATCGACGCCGGGGAAGGAGCAACGGGACGGGCAGAAGCAGCTGAAAAAGGAGCCATGAACAAGCAGCGTGGGAGGCCGGAAAAGCTATTTCCGGCCAAGATAATTCCGGAGCCGTGGGGGCCCGGCTGTAAATTTGAACAAAAAATCTTAGCGCCGGGCCATTTGGGACGGCGCGCCTGCCCTTTTCCCGTGCCCAACCCCCGCACCCCCCGGCTGGTTTTCGCCGTTACCACCGACCTGTGCTTCGACCAGCGCATGCAGCGCATTTGTGGCAGCCTGGCCGCCGCCGGCTACCGGGTGCAGCTCGTGGGCTGGCAGCGGCCG
>NZ_BAAGZM010000469.1:0-3469 GCF_054778495.1 Hymenobacter agri | reverse complement strand
GTGCCCGACGTGGTGCTGGCCCTGGCCCTGAGCTTCGGCATTGTGGCGCTGGCCCGCCCGCAGCGCACCGACGAGCGGGTGGAGCAGTCGGGCCGCGGCATCGACATCGTGCTGGCCCTCGATGTGTCGGGTTCGATGGAGATTCAGGACCTACGCCCCAACCGCCTCGAAGCCGCCAAAAAGCTGGCCACCGATTTCGTGAACACCCGCGTGGGCGACCGCCTTGGCCTCGTGGCCTTCGCCGGCGAAGCTTACTCGCTGGCTCCCCTCACCACCGACTACGACCTGCTGCGCGAAGACCTCGCCGGCCTGCGCCTGGGCCTCATTGCCGAAGATGGCACCGCCATCGGCACGGCTCTGGGCGTGGCCGTGAACCGCCTGCGCGAGTCCACAGCCCGCTCGAAGGTCTGCATTCTGCTCTCGGATGGCGAAAGCAACGCCGGCAGCCTCGACCCGCTGCTGGCCGCCCAGCTGGCCCACGCCTTCAGCATCCGCCTCTACACCATCGGGCTGGGCAAGGATGGCTTCGTGCCCTACGGCCAGGATTCGCTGGGTCGCACCCGCTACGTGAGCACCCGCCTCGACGAAACCACCATGCACGAGCTGGCCGCCGCCGCCGACGGCCGCTTCTTCCGGGCCACCGACACGGGCGCGCTGCGCGAGGTGTTCGCCCAAATCAACCGCCTCGAAAAAACCGAAATCAAGCAGTACCGCTACCGCAACATCACCGACCTGTACCGCCCGTACCTCTGGCTCAGCATCGGCCTGTGGCTGCTCTGGCTGCTGCTGCAAAATACGTTTCTAAGCAACCCGCTGGAAGATTAATTCTCTGAATGTGAAAAGATGAGAAATATGGAGATGTGCTTCTCGACACGGCTTTGCGCCACAAATAGCACCTCTCTATATTTCTCGCCTTTTCACATTTTTCACATTTACACATCATAACCATTGTCCATCGCCGATAACATCCACCGCATCCAGGCCGAGCTGGCCGGCACCCGCGCCCGCCTCTGCGTCGTTACCAAAACCCACCCCATCGAGAAGCTGCGCGAGGCGTACGACGCCGGCGCCCGCTGCTTCGGCGAAAACCGGCCGCAGGAAATGGCCGCCAAGCACCCAGAGCTGCCCGCCGACGTGGAGTGGCACCTCATCGGCCAGCTCCAAACCAACAAGGTGAAGCTGCTGGCCCCCTTCGTGCACACCATCCAAAGCATCGACAGCCTGAAGCTGCTGCGCGAAATCAACAAGCACGCCGCCGCCCACGGCCGTGTCATCAACGGCCTGCTGCAATTCCACATCGCGCAGGAGGAAACCAAGTCCGGCCTCACGCTGGCCGAGGCCGAAGAAATCCTGACTTCCGACGAGTACCGCCAGCTCAAAAACGTGCGCCTCACCGGCGTGATGGGCGTGGCCACCTTCACCGATGACGAAGCCCAGCTGCGCCAGGAGTTCCGGCAGCTGCATGGCTACTTCGACCACCTCAAAGCCACGTACTTCGCTGATGACGAAGCTTTCCGTGACATCTCGATGGGCATGAGCGGCGACTACGCCCTGGCCGTGGCCGAAGGCAGTACCCTGGTGCGCGTGGGCAGCGCCATTTTCGGGAGTAGGGGATAGGCCCGTGCGCGCACTGCGTACCGCTGCGTAAACCACTGCGCCCACTGCGGGAAACACCGTTAGAACAACCCCGGAACCACAACGGTAGAAATTCGCCTATCTTCCGTCCCCTAAATTCCCGCCATGCCTGCCACCACCGCGTCTTCGTTGCCCCCGCCGGCCATTGCGGCCAACCAGCACATCTACGACGACTATTTCCGGGAAGACTTCACCCAGACGCTGGACGAAAACATCCTGCAGCTGCTCGACCGCGTGTGGTTTCGCTCCGAGCTGGTGGGCTTCGAGCCTTTCCCGCAGCGCAACAACCCCGACCGGCCGCTGATTTTCGCCAGCAACCACTCGGGCATGGCCTTCCCCTGGGATGCCATCGTGGCCCTCTCGCACCTCTGGCGGCACCTGCTGGATACCAAGGGCACCATCCGTGACCTGCCGCGCCCGCTCTCGGCCCCGCTGCTCTCGCAAACGGCCCTGATGAACCCCTACCTGGTGCGCGACTTTTGGAAGAAAAACGGCTGCGTGGATGCCACGACGCTGAATTTCGAAACCATGATGTACTACCAGGACCACAACCTGATGCTCTACCCCGAGGGCGTGCCCGGCATCGGGAAGGGGTTCAACCGCAAGTACCAGCTGCAGCGCCTGGCTACCAGCATGGTGCGCCTGGCCCTGCAGCACGGCACCGACATCGTGCCCTTCTACACCATCAACGCCGAATACCTCAACCCCTACGCCTACAGCTTTGAGCCCATCAACCGGCTCACCAAAAAAATCGGCATTCCGTTTCTGCCGCTCACGCTGCTGCTGCTGCTGGTTATTGTGCAGCCCTGGGCCTTCTACCTGGCCTTCCCCGCCAAGCTCATCTTCGTGATGGGCACCCGCATCCGCCCCTCCGACCTCACCGATAAAACCGTCGACGAGCTCAGCCGTGAGGAGTACCTCGACCTCAGCGAGCAAATCCGCCAGCGCATGCAAACCGAGATGGACGCCGCCGTGGCCGCCCACGGCCAGAAGCCCTACCGCTGGGCCGAGCTCTGGCAGCGCATCAAGGAAAACCGCCGCTACTTCCCGTTCTTCCTGCCCTTTGCCTGGCCTGCCCTGTTCACCGAGTTCGAGCGCCTCTACGTGAAGGAGGGCCGCCGCAACTTCCACATGCAGCTCGATAAGCCCGGCGCGTGGCTGCGCATGCTCTGGCGCAACCCCATCACCCTGGCCTACTTCATCCCCGTATTAGGCTGGATTCCGCTGGCCATCAAAGGCTACCGCGGCAACAAGCTCGGCCAGAAGCAGCAGGCTTACCGCCGCAGCTAGCATATTGTTTAAAAAAAAGAACGTCATGCTGAGCGCAGTCGAAGCATCTCTACTGCGTAACTAACTACTACCGTTGCAACGAAGCGGTAGAGATGCTTCGACTGCGCTCAGCATGACCGTCCGACGGCCTGCTTCCCACCTGCTCTCTCCCTAAAATCCCACCCGCATGCCCTCGTTCCAACACCTGCTGCTCAAGCAGTTTCTCACCGCGGCGGCGGCTCCGCTGGCGCGCCGCAAGCCCAGCGTGGGCGCCATTCGCCTGGCGATGGAGGCCGGGGCCCTGTTCCAGTTCATGCCCTGGAAGGTGAATCTGGAGAGTTTCAAGATAGATAACCGGCTGGAAGCCGAGTGGCTGCGGCCCCGCGAGGCGCACCCCACGCGGGTGCTGCTCTACCTGCACGGCGGCGGCTACGTGCTGGGCTCGCTCAATACGCACCGCAGCCTGGTGGGCAGTCTGGCCCTGCGCACTGGCCTCAACGTGCTCACCATCAACTACCGCAAAGCGCCCGACCACCCGTTCCCGGCCGCGCTCGACGATGCCCGA
>NZ_BAAGZM010000468.1:0-3472 GCF_054778495.1 Hymenobacter agri | reverse complement strand
GCTGGTGCTGCTGCTGGCCTACGGCTACTACGCCGAAGTAGGCAAGCAGCTGCCGCTCGTGAACACTGGCTTAGTTTCGTTCGCCGCCCTGGCGTAGTTCGTGCCCGCCGTGGGCTGCGGCCTCTACTGGAAGGGCGGCACCCGGCGCGGGGCCACGGTGGGTCTGCTGGCGGGCTTTGCAGTGTGGTTTTTTACGCTGGTGCTACCCACACTGGTGGGGCCGGGCCGCCTGCCTGAATCGGTGCTTACTGAGGGCGTGGGCGGCATTGCCGGCCTGCGGCCGTTTGCCTTGTTTGGGCTCGAAGGGCTCGATTACCTCTCGCACGGGCTGTTCTGGAGCTGGCTGTTCAACATCGGCCTCTACGTGGGCCTGTCGCTGGCCTGGCCGCCCACGGCGCTGGAGCTGCGCCAGGCCGACGTATTCGTGGATGTGTTCACGCGCCGCAGTCTGGCCGAGGAAATTACCGGCTGGCAGGGCCAAACCCCCTTCCCCGACGTACGGGCCCTGCTGTTGGGCTTTCTCGGGAAGAAGCGCACTAATCAGGCCCTGCGCACCTTCGCTACCCGCTTTCCCGACGCCATGCCAACGGAAGCCTCCAGCAATTCCCAACTCACCAGCTCACCAGCTCACCACCTCACTGCTGCCGACCCGCGCCTGCTCAACTACGCCGAAAAGCTGCTCGCGGGCAGTCTCGGTCCGGCTTCGGCGCGCATGCTGGTAGCATCGGTGGCGGGCGCGGAGGAAATCAGCTACGCCAGCGTGGTGGGTATACTGAAAGAGAGCCAGCAATTACTCGAAGCCAACCGCCAACTCCAGAAACAAAGCCGCCAGCTCCAGCGCCTCACCGACGAGTTGCGCGCCGCCTACGACCAGCTCCAGGCCCTCGACCAGCGCAAAGACGAATTCCTCTACACCGTGACGCACGAGCTGCGCACGCCGCTCACCAGCATCCGGGCGCTGGCCGAAATCCTGGCCGACAACCCCGAGCTGGACGTGGAGGAGCGCCAGCATTTCCAGCTCACCATCGGCCGCGAAGCCGAGCGCCTGACGCGCCTCATCTCGCTGGTGCTCGATTTGGAGAAATTCGAATCGGGCCAGGCGACGCTCGACCGCACGGCCGTGCCCGTGGCCGACCTCGTGGCCGAAGCCCTGGACGCCGTAGGCCAGCTGCTGCGCGACAAGCACATCACTCTGCACGTCGACACGCCCGCCGACCTGCCCATCCTCTACGCCGACCGCGACCGGCTGATGCAGGTGCTCGTGAATCTGCTTTCCAACGCCATCAAGGCCTGCCGGGCCGACGGCTCGGGCCGCATCGCCGTGCTGGCCTGGCCCGCCGCCGACCTCGTGCTGCTGAGCGTGGAAGACAACGGCCGCGGCATTTCGCCCGCCGCCCAGCACCTCATCTTCGACAAATTCTTCCAGGCCCAGAACCAAACCACCCGCAAGCCCGAAGGCACCGGCCTGGGCTTGGCCATCACCCGCAAAATCGTGGAGCTGCACCACGGCCGCATCTGGGTCGAGAGCGAGCTCGAGCGCGGTGCCCGCTTCTTCGTCGAGCTGCCGCTGCTGCGGGGCGGTGGGGCTGGCTTGGAAGAACGTCATGCTGAGCGCAGTCGAAGCATCTCTACCGCGTAACTAATCCCGACGATTGAGTCTACTCTACTACTGCGGTAGAGATGCTTCGACTGCGCTCAGCATGACGTTCTTTTTGCTCCGCTCAACTCGTTGCTTTCTCTACCGTTCCCCACCACCCGCCTCACCACCTCCCCGCCCATGAAATCGCCCCACATTCTCATCGTTGACGACGAGCCTAACATCGTGATGTCGCTCGAATTTCTGATGCGCAAGAATGGCTACCTGGTCGGCATTGCCCGCAACGGCACCGAAGCCCTGGCCGCCATCGACCAGACGCCCTACGACCTCGTGCTGCTTGATATCATGATGCCCGACGTCGACGGCCTCGAAGTGTGCCGGCAGCTGCGCCAGCGCCCCGACCGCGCCGCTACCAAAGTCATTTTCCTCTCCGCCAAAAGCCGCGAAGCCGACGTGCAGAAAGGCTATACCGCCGGGGCCGACCTCTACATTCCCAAGCCCTTCAGCACCCGCCAGCTCATGGAAAAAGTACGCGAACTGCTGGTGCTCAATGAGTGAATGAGCAAATATAGCTACGCCCATCACTCAATTCCCAAGCAATGCCCCATTCGCTCATTCACCCATTCACCCATTGACCATGCCCGCCTGCTCTTACGCCGCTACCCACGCCGCAAGCCTGGCCGACCCGGCCGGTTTCTGGGCCGCCCAGGCCCAGCACCTGGCCTGGGACAAGTCCTTTACCCAGGCCCTGAGCCAGGATGAGAACGGCACCTACCGCTGGTTCCGGGGCGGCGAGCTGAATACCTGCTTCCTCTGCCTCGACTACCACGTGCATCACGGCCGCGCCGACCAGCCCGCCCTGATTTATGACTCGCCCGTCACCAATACCCTGCGCACCTACACCTACGCCGAGCTGCTCGACCTCACGGCCCGGCTGGCCGGCGGGCTGCGCGAGCTTGGCGTAGCAGTGGGCGACCGCGTGCTCATCTACATGCCCAACATGCCCGAGGCGGTGGCGGCCATGCTGGCCTGCGCCCGGCTCGGGGCCATTCATTCGGTGGTGTTTGGTGGCTTTGCGCCCCACGAGCTGGCCGTGCGAATTGATGATGCCCGGCCGCGCGTCATCATCTGCGCATCGGGCGGCATGGAGTTCGACCGCATCATTCCCTACAAGCCGCTGGTGGATGAAGCGCTGGCCAAGGCCGCGCACCAGCCCGCCCACGTGGTGGTGTGCCAGCGCGACTTCGTGACGGCCGGGATGCAGCCCGACCGCGACGTGGACTACGCCACGCTGCTGCAAGCTGCGCCCGTGCCCGCCGTGCCGGTGTCGGCCACCCATCCGCTCTACATCCTCTACACCAGCGGCACCACCGGGCTGCCCAAAGGTGTGGTGCGCGACCACGGCGGCCACGCCGTGGCCCTGCACTTTAGCATGCGCACCATCTACGACTTGGCACCCGGCGAAACCATCTTCACCGGCTCCGATATCGGCTGGGCCGTGGGGCACAGCTACATAGTGTACGGCCCGCTGCTGCGCGGCTGCATTTCGGTGCTGTTCGAAGGCAAACCCGTGCGCACGCCCGATGCGGGCACCTTCTGGCGGCTGGTATCGCAGCATCAGGCGAAGGTGATGTTCACCGCGCCCACCGCCATTCGGGCCATCAAAAAGGAAGACCCCGAGGGACTGCTGGCGAAAAAATACGACCTGGGCGGCCTGCGCCACCTGTTTCTGGCGGGCGAGCGCTGCGACCCCGCGACCTTCGCCTGGGCCGGCCAGCTGCTGGGCGTGCCCGTGGTCGACCACTGGTGGCAGACCGAATCCGGCTGGCCCATGCTGGCCACTATAGTCGGCCTCGAAGACATGCCCGCCCCACG
>NZ_BAAGZM010000467.1:0-3472 GCF_054778495.1 Hymenobacter agri | reverse complement strand
CCGGTGCGCCCGCTGGCGGCGAAGCGCATGTCCAGGGCCAGCAGCAGTTCGTTGCCGCCGCCCCGCGCCAAGCCGGCAATCTTGGCAATCGTGATTTGGGGCAGGGTGCGCAGTTGCTCGTGCAGTTCCTGCATGGGGTTGAGCGGCGAGGGCGCGGCGGCGGCCATGAACTCCGCCAGCGACGCGGGGTCCGCAATGAAATGCATGTCGCCGTGGGCGATGAAGAATTCTGGGTCGGCGCTCTGAAACACGATGACGCGCACCTGTTCGTCGTTTCGGACGGCGGCCACGAAGCGCATCAGCTCCGTGATGAGGGGAATGTCCAGGACATTGAGCGGCGGATGGCCGATGGTGACAGTGGCCAGGCCTTGGTCGAGGGCAATGTGCAAGGCCTGATAGCCGGGGTAGGCTACCGCAGTTGAAGCAGAACTTGTTTGTAGCATGATACTGATAACCAGTGAATAATTGTGGTGCACCCAAGCGCCCGCAATGGGCCTGGTTGCTGGGCACAAACTTCCGCCACCCCAAACAGGGGGACAAGAATGGATAACTTTATTGCCTATTGATACTTTTATGACATAGGGCTCCATTTGTCCCTATGCCTTGCCAGGGCCTCGCCGGCCCACTTGCTTGCCATGTACCAGAAAAAGATTGCGCCGGACTTCGACTGCGGCATTGTGCTGACCAAAGAAGTGCTCAACGGCAAATGGAAGTCGTCGCTCCTCTACCAAATGGCAATGGGCGTTCAGCGGCCCAGTGCTTTGCAGCGCAACATCCCCGGCGCTACCCGGCGCGTGCTCAATGTGCAGCTCAACGAGCTGGAACGCCACGGCCTCATCAGCAAGACGATTTATCCGCAGCTGCCCCCCAAAGTGGAGTACAGCCTCACCGATTTTGGCCGCACGCTGCTGCCCGTCATTGAGGTGATGGCCCAGTGGGGCAATGCACACCGGGAACGACTGGAACAGCTGCTACTGCCCGAAGGGGCGCACAGCACGGCACCAAACGCGTAGGGCGCCTCCTCAAATACCCCCTTATCGTGGGAGTGAATCACGAAAAAAAGAGCGTTGCGGCACTTGTAATTTCGGCCGGTGCCTTCGGGCTGCGCAAGGTTGACAGCTCCTGGTGAGTGGCAGGCCTTGCCCGCCGCTCGGCTCACGAACCGGCCACCGACCTCACTGCACAGTGGCTATAAAACAGAGAAACGGCTGAAGGGGAGCTTCAGCCGTTTCTCTGTTATGCTATGAGGATAGAATTACATGTGAATGGCCCGGTTCTCGGTGGCCGCCAGGCAGGCTTCTTTCATGGCTTCGGCGTAGGTGGGGTGCGAGTGGCTCATGCGGGCCACGTCCTCGGCGGAGGCGCGGAACTCCATGGCCGTTACGGCTTCGGCGATGAGGTCGGCGATGCGCGGGCCAATCATGTGCACGCCCAGGATTTCGTCGGTGGTTTTGTCGGCCAGCACCTTCACGAAGCCGTCGGTGTCGCCGCTGGCGCGGGCGCGGCCGCTGGCCTTGAAGGGGAACGAGCCCACCTTGTAGGCCTTGCCCTGCTCCTTGAGCTGCTCCTCGGTGTAGCCCACGCCGGCCACTTCGGGCCAGGTATACACCACGCCGGGAATGAGCAGGTAGTTGATGTGGGGCTTCTGGCCCACGATGGTTTCGGCCACGAACACGCCTTCTTCCTCGGCCTTGTGGGCCAGCATGGCGCCCCGAATGACGTCGCCGATGGCGTAGATGCCGGGCACGTTGGTTTGCAGGTGCTCGTCGACCTTGATGCGGCCGCGCTCTTCCATCTGCACGCCAGCGGCTTCCAGGTTGAGGCCGGCGGTGTAGGGCACGCGGCCCACGGCCACTAGGCAGTAGTCGCCCTCAAATTTCACTTCCTCGCCCTTGGCATTGGTGGCGGTCACGGTCACGTTGTCGCCGTCGCGGGTGGCGCCGGTCACTTTGTGCGAGAAGAAGAATTCGATGCCGATTTTGCCCAGCACGCGCTTCAGCTCCTTGCCCAGGCCGCGGTCCATGGTCGGAATAATGCTGTCCATGAACTCCACCACGCTCACTTTGGCGCCGAGGCGGGCGTACACGGAGGCCATTTCCAGCCCAATCACGCCGCCGCCAATCACAATCATGTGCTTGGGCACTTCGCGGATGTTCAGGGCCTCGGTGCTGGTGATGATGCGCTCCTTGTCCTGCTGGATGAACGGCAGCACCGTGGGCTTGGAGCCGGTGGCGATGATGACGTTCTTTGTCTCAATCTGCTGGGCCTCGCCGCCCTCGCGGGGCGCAATGCTGATGTGGTTTTTGTCGATAAATGAACCGACGCCGGTGAGGACGTCGATTTTGTTTTTCTTCATCAGGTAGGCGATGCCGTCCACGTTGGCCTTCACCACGCCGGCCTTGCGGTCAATCATGCGGTTCATGTCCACCGTCAGGTTGTCGAGGCCGATGCCGTGCTCGGCAAACACCGAGTGGGCGTTGTGGTAGTGCTCGCTGGAGTCGAGCAGGGCCTTGCTGGGGATGCAGCCCACGTTGAGGCAGGTGCCGCCCAAGGTGGGGTATTTCTCGATGAGGGCCGTTTTGAGGCCGAGCTGGGCGCAGCGGATGGCCGCTACATAGCCGCCCGGGCCGGAGCCGATGACAGTGACGTCGTATTGATTCATGAGCCGGAGAATTCGGTGATGGTTCGCTGCCGCGAAGGTACGGCACGAAGTGTCCGGCCGGTGCATCCGCGGCGCGGACGCACCGAGCCCACGCCACGGATGAGGCTACTACTTATACAGCTGCTTCACCCCTTCGGCCAGGGAGGTGGGCGGCCGGCCCAGCGCCGCGGCTAGGTCGGGGCTGACGGTGGACTCCTGGCCGTTTTTGATGTCGGTCAGGAAACCGAGGGTGCGCTCAATGGCGACTTCGGGCACGCCGCGCTGCCGCATCCCGGCGGCAAAGGCGGCGGCCTCCATGGGCGTGTAGGCCACGGGGTGGCCGGAAGCTTCGGTGAGGGCGGCGGCCACGTCGGCAAAGGAATAGGCTGCGGCGCCGGTAAAGTGATAGGTGCGGCTGTGGAAGTTGCGCGCCAGCAGCACGTTGGCAATGGCCTCGCCCATGTCGCGGCGCAGGGCGAAGGCCACTTTGCCCGCGCCGGCGGGCAGGTTGATGCCCGTTTGCAGCACGTGGGGGCCGGTGAAGATGGGCAGCACGTCCATGTACAGGATGTTGCGGAAGATGATGTGCGGCAGCCCGCTGGCTTGGATATAGGCTTCGGTATCGAAGTGGCGCATCATGAGCTGATTAACCAACGTGCCGGGGTCTTTCAGGGCGCGGCTGGTGTAGGCAATGCTGCGCACGCCGGCGCGCCGGGCGGCATCCACCACGTTCCGGTGCTCTTGCAGGGCCTCGTCTTCGCCGCCGCCCGAAATAAGCAGCACCTGCTCGATGCCCCGCATGGCGCGGTCGAGCGCGGCGAGGTCGGCGTA
>NZ_BAAGZM010000466.1:0-3495 GCF_054778495.1 Hymenobacter agri | reverse complement strand
GGCGGCTGCTGCTGCAGTCGCTGGCCATCAGCCAGCGGCAGGGGGCCGTGCGTACGCAGGCCGAGCTGCAGGCCCAACTGGCCGAATACTACACCAAGGTGAGTGAGCCCGACCAAGCCATGCTGGCCGCCCGCGAGGCGCTGCGCCTGGCGCGTCAAAGCCATTATCTGGAGTGTGCGCTCGATGCCTACAGCCAGCTGGCGGGCCTGGCTGCCAGCCAGAGCGACTACCGCGCGGCCTACGACTGGAACACGCATTATGTCGCCCTGAACGACTCGCTGAACAGCCGCCAGACCATGCAAACCCTGGCCGTATCGCAGGTGAACTACGAGGCGCAGGAACGCGCCCGCCGCCTGCATCAGCTCACCGCCGAGCAGGCCACCCAGGCGCAACGTACCCGCCTGCTGATAGGGGTTATCGTGGTCATGGCCCTGATACTGGGCGTTATGGTGCAGCTCTACCGCAACCTGCGCCGCAGTCGCGCGGCGCTGGCCGCCAACCACCGGGCCCTCGAAGCTGCCTCGGCTGAATTGCGGGGTGTGGCCGTGTTCAAGGATAAGCTCTACGCCATTGTGGCCCACGACCTACGCGGGCCCGTTACGGCTTTTGCCGGCGTCACGAGCTTGATTGATACGTACATCGCCCAAAACGACCAGGCTGGCCTGGCGCGCTTGCCTGCCATGGTGCGCCAAGCAGCCGACAGCCTCAACCATTTGCTCGACAACGTGTTGAACTGGGCCGTGAGCCAGACCGGCGAGCTGGAGTGCCGCCCCGTGCCGCTGCTCGTGGCCGATATGTTTGCCGAGTGCCAGGCCCTGTACCAAACTACGGCCGCTGCCAACTGGCAGCACATCACCACCACCGCCCCCGAGGGCCTGCGCCTGCTCGCCGACCGCAACATGACGCGCACCATTCTGCGCAATCTGGTGGGCAATGCGCTCAAATTTATGCCCACCGGCGGCCACGTGCACCTCGACGCCGTACCCGACCCCGACGATGCGGGCATGGTGCTGCTCACCTGCACCGACACTGGCTCGGGCATGAGCACGGCCACGGTGAACGCCTTGATGAGCGGGCCGGCTTTGCCCGAGCCCACGCCCGGACCCCACCTGAGCACCACGGGCTTTGGCCTGGGGCTGGTGCTGTGCCGCGCATTCGTACACCGCCACGGTGGTACGTTGGTGATTCAAAGTCGGCCCGGTGCCGGCACCAGCGTTACCGTAAGCCTGCCCATGGCCAAATAGCCCTGCCGGCACAACGGTAGCGCTTGGGCTATCAGCTATGAAAAAAGCCCCGGCCTGCAGGCCGGGGCTTTCATTCTCTGTTATTCTTTTGTGAATTCCAGTGTGTCAATCATTGGTGTGCTGCGCGAAGGCTTGAGCTTCACGAACACCCGGTAGGTGCCGCTACGGCCCGAGTAGCGCCCGATGGCGTATTGAATGCCTTCCTTGCTCTCGCCCTGGTGAATGAATTCGAAGCTGCTGGGTGCGTTTTTGGCAAAGAAATCCTTAATGACAATCTCCGCCTGCGCCGCATTGTAGCCTTGGCGGTCGCCCTCAAAGCCAACTTCTATGGTTGGGGCGAAATACTGCGAAAGCTCCCGCGAGGAACCGTTGCGCAATGCTGCTCGCACGGCCCCTAGATTATCGGCCTGGGCCTGTGCGGCCCCGGCCCCGAGGAGGAATAGCCACCCGAGTAATAGTGTTCTAATTAGATAGCGTTTCATTAGCAGGGTAATAAATGCGTCATACGCAGCGAAAAGTAAGCTAAAATGGTGCCAGGATGAAGTGGGCCGCCCTGATTGGCGAGATAAATCTACTCAACGAAAGTTGGTGCGAAGGTAGAAATTTTCAGCCCTCCGCGCAGCCGCCGCCGTATCTTTGCCCCATGAATAAGCAGGTTTTATTGGTGATTCTGGATGGCTGGGGTATTGCCCAGAATCCCACGGTTTCGGCCGTTGATACGGCCCGTACGCCGTTCTTCCATGAACTGTTGCAGCGTTATCCCCACAGCACCCTGCAGGCTTCGGGCGAAGCCGTGGGCCTGCCGGAGGGCCAGATGGGCAACTCCGAAGTAGGCCACATGAACATCGGCGCCGGCCGCGTGGTCGACCAAGAGCTGGTGCGCATTGGCAAGTCCATTCGCGAGCGCAAGCTGGCGCAGGTGCCGGCCCTGGCCAAAGCGCTGGAGTATGCCATCGAAAATGACAAGCCGCTGCACCTCATCGGCCTGCTGAGCGACGGCGGTGTGCACTCGCACATCGACCACGTGAAAGCTCTGTGCACCATTGCCCACGAGGCTGGTGTGCGCCGCGTGTTCGTGCACGCCTTCACCGACGGGCGCGACACCGACCCCAAGAGCGGTGTGCACTTCATCAACGAGCTGGAGCAGCACAACGAGCGCACCGGCGCCAAAATCGCCTCGGTGGTGGGCCGCTACTACGCCATGGACCGCGACCGCCGCTGGGAGCGCGTGAAAATAGCCTACGACCTTCTGGTGAATGGCGTGGGCACGCCCTCGCAAAACCTGATTCAAACCGTTCAGGAACAGTATAAAGAGGGCGTGACGGATGAGTTCCTGAAGCCCATTGTGAAAATCGGGCCCGACGGGCAGCCGCTGGCCACCATTCAGGAGGGCGACGTGGTGCTGTGCTTCAATTTCCGCACCGACCGCGGCCGCGAAATCACAGAGGTGCTGACCCAGCAGGACATGCACGCCTTCCAGATGCACCGCCTGAACCTGCACTACCTTACCCTTACCAACTACGACGACACGTTTGTGGGCGTGACGCCCATCTTCGAGAAAGATAACCTCGACAATACGTTGGGCGAAGTGCTGGCTACCAACGGCAAAACCCAGATTCGCATTGCCGAAACCGAGAAGTATCCGCACGTTACGTTCTTTTTCTCGGGCGGGCGCGAAACCGAGTTTGCTGGCGAAAAGCGCATTCTTCGGCCCTCTCCCAAAGTGGCTACCTACGACCTGCAGCCCGAGATGAGCGCCGCCGACCTGCGCGATGCCCTCATTCCGGAGCTGCAAGCCAACACGGCCGACTTCGTGGTGCTGAACTTCGCCAACCCCGACATGGTGGGCCACACCGGCGTGTTCGAGGCTGTGGTGAAGGCCGTGGAAACCACCGACGCCTGCGCTCAGGCCGTGGTGGAAGCGGCCCAGGCCGCCGGCTACGCCAGCATCATCATTGCCGACCACGGCAATGCCGAATTCATGCGCAACGCCGACGGCTCGCCCAACACCGCGCACACTACCAACCTGGTGCCGTGCATTCTGGTGGATAACGACTACCGCGGCACCCTGACCGATGGTAAGCTCGGCGACCTGGCCCCCACGATTCTGGAACTGATGGGCGTGCCCAAACCCGCCCAGATGACTGGCCAAAGCCTGCTGCGCGCCAACCCCGCCGCGAATGCGTAAGGACCGCGCGGGAATTTGGGTGAGCGGGCTGCTGGCCTTAGGCCTCGCCGGCTGCGGCGAGGC
>NZ_BAAGZM010000465.1:0-3498 GCF_054778495.1 Hymenobacter agri | reverse complement strand
AATTATGGGCCGTGCATCAGGCCGCGCCGCTGGCTATGCCGCCGCCCGGCACCGGCCCGGCGGCGCGGGTGCTGTATTTCGCGATGCATAACCCCGTGTACCTGGGCCGGCTGATGCTGGGCAAGCTGTTCGTATTCGTCAGCTACCTTAAGCCGCACTACTCGCTGGCCCACCGCGTATTGGGCGTGCTGGTGCTGTGGCCGGCCTACATACTGGCGGCGCTGGCTGCCCGGCGCCACAGCATCTGGCGGCCGGCGCGGGTGTTTTTGGCCGGCGTATTTCTGCTGCAAACGGCCATCATCATGCTCACCGTCGATGATTGGGACGTGCGCTTTCTGGCCCCGGTGCTGCCAGTGGTATTTGTTTTGGCTATCTTAGAGCTGACTAAACGGCTACGTGCTTTCAATTAAGTCTTCGCCGCAGGGAAAGCGAGCGGCGGGTATACCGTTTGGCCGAGTAATTGCGTTGGCTCAACTAAACAGTAGCGCGGCCCCGGATAGCACCGGACAGGTTTGCCCGCTTTCTGTTGGTCCTCATCTTTCCTGTTTAGCTTTGCACCCTATGCACCACCTCGTTACCCTGGTTGCCGCCCATTTATTGCACTTGCCGGCCGGCCCGGCCCCCGTGCTACCGGTGGTACCGGTAGTGGTGCAGCACCACTTTGCCGCCGCCCCCGCCGATACCACCGGCACCGTCGAGCGGGCGTATTTCAGCACCAGCCACACCGGCAACTATGCCGTGCGGCACTGGCAGTTTCCGGTGGCACTCAGCTACAGCTACGGGCGGCAGAGCGGGGCTGTGCGCGAGCGAGAGCTGCTGCTGCTCACCACGCCCGACTACCGCCTGGGCCGCTGGAAGTTCTACGCCCTGGGCGAATACGAAACCAGCAACCTGCGCGCCATCGACCAGCGGGTGGTGGCGGGCGGCGGCGTGGGCTACCAGCTCTACGCCGACACGCTCAGCAACGAGCTGGCGCTGAGCACCTTTTTGCTGGATGAACGCACCGACTATCACACCGAGCCCAACCTGCAACGCCACGTGGTGCGCAACAGCACCCGCCTGAAAGCGCGTTTGAATCAGAAAATATTCAGCTTCTCGGAGCTGTTTTTCTACCAGCCCTCACTCACCGACCCTGGCGGCGACTACCGCCTGAATAGCGCCACCGTACTGGCTTTTAAACTATACCAACACTTGGCATTAAACCTGGCTTACACGTTTTCTTACGAAAGCGTGGTAGTGCAAAACCGCAGCCGGGCCAACAGTACGCTCTCGGTGGGCTTTGCCTATAGTACGGGCAAATAGCGCCTGTCATTCCGACGCAGGACAAGTCCGGGGGAATTGTTCACTGGCTTCTCCCAGATTCCTCCTGCGTCGGAATGACAATGGCTGGCCCTACCGCATGTTGGCTTGGGTGAACAGCGGCTCTTTCTCCTTCAGCACTTTGATGAGCTCGCCCAGAAACAGGTTGGCACGCAGGTAAAACACCGGGCCGTTGAGCTCCTTCTGGATGGCGCCGGGCACGAACAGCGGCTGCCGCCAGCCCAGGCCCGTACCCGCGCCACCCCAGCGGAAGATGCGGTACTGCGCGGCCAGTGCCGGCTCGACGATGCCCATGAACTCGCGGGGCGTTTTGTCGAGGTCGCCGTCGTCGGCTTCGTAGAGCACGTACACCGAGCCCAGGCCGGCCTGCAGGTTGGCGCTGAGTTCCCAGCGGCGGTTTTCGAGTAGCACGTAGCCCGCGTAGGCGGCCAGGTAGCGGAAGCGCAGCTCGGCGTCGGCATCTTCGGCGGCGTTGTCGGGCTTGGCCTGGCGGGTGGGCACGCCGGTGCTGAGGAAGTAGATGGCCGCCCCGGTGCGGAAGCGGCTTTTGAACTCGATGCCCAGCTTGAGGCCGTTGATGGTAGTGAGGTGGTGGTTGATGACGGAGTAGCGCGAGTCGTACTGCACCACGAAGCGGTTGCGGGGCAGGCGCGCAATGTTGGGGCGGCGGCCCGCCACCGTATCGGCCGGAGCCGCTTGTGCCCACACCAGCGCGGGCGTCAGCACCATCCCCATCCACCACACAAAGCGCAACAACAAACCCATAGCGAACCGGAGTACGGCCCGGCCCCCGCGAAGTTGTGGCCGGGGCCGGGCCTGCCGCCGGCAGACGATTGAGCGGCGCAAATACTTTAGGGCCTACTGCGCCAAGGCCTGCTCGATGGCCGCCACGGCCTCGGTGCCGCTGCTGGGCCGGGGTGCGGTGCGCGAAATAATGTGGCCATCGCGCCCGATAAGCCAGTAAGTGGGGAATTTATCGACCTGGTAGCGGTCGGGCACGTCGCCGCCGGCGGGGTTGCGCAGGTGCACGCTGTTGGCGCTGACGAGGTGCCGGGCGGCCAGCACCTGCTGCCATTTCGCCTCCGTATCGTTCACCGAAATGTAGACGAATGCTACGTCGCGGCCTTCCAGCTTCTTTTTCAGCTCGATGCTGGCGGGCATTTCCTGCAGGCAAGGCGCGCACCAGGTGCCCCAGAAATCGAGGTAAATAACCTTGCCGCGCAGGTCGGCCAGGGTTACTTTTTTGCCGGTGTGGTCGAGCAGCGCGAAGTCGGGGGCCGGGCTGCCGTCCTGCGCCGCCAGCGTTTGGCGCAAGAGCGTGCGCAACGTACGGGCCGCCACGGAGTCGCGATTGTGCGCCCGGAAGGTGGGATAGGCCGCGGCCACGCCGGCGGGGCTGGAGTCGAGCTTCCAGAGGTAGAACTGCGACATGGCCCGGTCGATGCTGGCTGTGCTGGGGCCAAAATCGGCCGCGGCCAGGGCATAGTGGCGACGGGCTTCGGCCGGGTCGGGGCTGAGGATGCCGCCAGGGTTGAGGCGGTTGGCGTAAGACGTGAGAAAGCGCAGCACGGCCGTTTTGCCTTTGCCGCCGCGCTCGCCGAGGTACTGGTCGAAAGATTTTAGCGGCAGCTGCTGCAGGAAATCGAAGTACGCGGGCGGCAGCATGGGCTCTCGTTTGGCGAGGTTGCGGTAGGCACCCGGGTATTCGAGCAAGCTAATGGCCCAGTTCAGGTCGATATCGAGCCGCTCGCTGCGCAGCAGGTCAGCCGGGAGCGGGTGGGCTTTAGCGTAGGTGGCCAGGTAGGTGCGCCGCAGTTGGCGGAAGGCGTCGGCCTGCTGCCGCATCTGGGCGGGCGTGGTGGTAGCGGTGGGCTCGGGGCGGGGCGCGTCGGCGGCGGGCGGGCCGAATTCAAACTTCCACAGCGACTGGGCCAGGTAGTTGTTGGCGTCGCTCCCGCGCCCGGTGTAGCGCAGGGTTTCGTCGAAGCGCGGGAAATCGAGCGTCATCTGCACGTCGTCGCCGGGCGCGAGGTAGAGGTCGGCATGCTGGCGGGCGTAGTTGAAGTCGACGGGCAGGCCGGCCGGCAGGTCATTCAGCGTGAAGGCAAAATTGCCGGCCGGGTCGAGCACGGTTTTGGCGGCCCGCGGGCCCTGGTGGGGGCCGTAGCTCAGGCGCAC
>NZ_BAAGZM010000464.1:0-3515 GCF_054778495.1 Hymenobacter agri | reverse complement strand
CGCAGCCGCTCGCGCTGGCGGAGGAGCAGCGCGGCCGGCTGGAGCTCCGTTCGGCCGGCCGCGGGAAGCGGTTGTGCTGACTACTCGGACCGACCACCGAAAAGGTTGTTTCCGGGACTAAAAAATCCTGAAAATGTGTTTACTTATCGGGTGTTTTCGCTGGCTGAAAACTGGTTCTTCCCCGGCTCCCCGCACCCAGCGGCCGCCTTTCCCCACCCAACCTAATAGCATTAGCGAACACTAATTTTATTTATTCACTCAATATCTTGACTATCAAAGATAAAATTTACCAATATTTTTGGCAATTCTGGCACGTTTCTTTCTATCTTTAGGTTATACACTCGAACATCAGTTGGACACATTACTAAAGAACAAAGCCATGAACGAGGCCACCAAAACCACCAAAGAAGTTACCAAGAAGGCTAAAGTCGAAAGCTTCGACATCGCGCGTTCCGACGAGACGCTGGACTTGGCAAAGGACCTGGCCAAGTTCATTAAAGACAACAAGCTTAGCACGACTGTGCAGGGCAAGGAGTTTGTGAACGTGGAGGGCTGGCAGTATGCCGGCTCGCGCCTCGGCATCGTGCCCATCGTGGAGCACGTCATCAACGTGGGCAGCCCCGAGGAGCTGAAGTATCAGGCCAAGGTGACGCTGTTCGACATCCGCCACGGCGTGACGGTGGGCGCCGGTTTCGCCGTGTGCTCGAACAAGGAGAGCGGCAAGAAATTCTACCAGGAATTTGCCATCATGAGCATGGCGCAGACCCGCGCCGTGGGCAAGGCCTACCGCAACATCTTGGCTTGGATTATCCGCGCGGCCGGCTACGAGCCCACGCCCGCCGAGGAAATGGACTACAACACCAATACGGTGGCCGTAGCCGCCCCGGCTCCGGTAGCGGCCCAGCCCGTGCCCGCCATGCAGGTAGTGCCCGCCGAGACGCCGGCCGCTGCTACGGAGGCCGCTACAATTGCCCCGGTGCATTACGCCACGGCTTCGCAGAAGGAGGAAATCATCCGCCTGCTGAACCACCCGGTTATCACGCGCCCCGAGAAGACCAAGATGCTTCTCAACATCAACCGCCTCGACGAGGAGCGCGCGCTGCAGGCCATTGCCAAGCTGCGCAAAGCCATCGACGACCGCGAGAACGGCGAAAAAGCCGCTGCTTAACCGTTTTTCCTTTCCCATTTCTTCCAGCCCGGTGCCGTGAGGTACCGGGCTTTTTTTGTGGGCTCGCGGGGCGCATGCTCTTTCTCCCAAAGCGAATGGGTGCAGCAAGTGCTGATGCAGCTGCCGATGCGCAGCTAAAACCTGTACTAGAGCTGCCGGGTTAAGAGGTCGCTTCGGCCAGGTGCTTTCGGCGGCAACGCCAGAACCGCCGTAATACTGCGCCAATTACATTCAATACCTACTCAACACCTCATGAAATCGATGCTCCTCACGGCCGCGCTGGCCGCTTTCACGCTCACTACCAAAGCTCAGACGCCGGCCGCCCCGCGCGCCGCCGCCGACCAGATTGCCACCAGCAAAGGCCCGCTCACGGTGCAGCCCATCACGCACGGCAGCGTGGTGCTGAGTTGGAGCGGCAAAACCATTTACGTGGACCCCTACGGCGGGGCCGCCGCCTACACTGGCCTGGCCGCGCCCGACGTGGTGCTCATCACCGACATTCACCCCGACCACCTCGACCCCGCCACGCTGGCCGGCCTGCCCGTGAGCAAGGCCCTGATGATAGTGCCCCAAGCCGTGGCCGAGAAGTTGCCGGCCGAGTACAAAGCCCACGTGCGCATTCTTCGCAACGGGCAGAAGCTCGACACGCTGGGCATGAGCGTGATGGCCATTCCGATGTATAACCTGCCCGAAGCGCCCGACGCCATGCACCCCAAGGGCCGCGGCAACGGCTACGTGCTGGGCTTGGGCAACAAGCGCGTGTACCTCTCGGGCGACACCGAAGACACGCCCGAAATGCGCGCCCTGAAGAACATCGACGTAGCCTTCGTGTGCATGAACCTGCCCTACACCATGGACGTGAACCAGGCCGCGCAGGGCGTACTGGCCTTCAAGCCGGCCATTGTGTATCCCTACCACTACCGCGGCCAGAACGGTTTGAGCGATGTGGAAAGCTTTAAAAAGCAGGTGAACGCGGGCAACAAGAAAATCGACGTGCGCCTGCGCAACTGGTACCCGGCGGGCAAATAGTCAGCCGCTTCTCAAACAGAACGCCCGGCGAAGCGCAATGCTTGGCCGGGCGTTTCTGCTTATTGGGCTGGTGCTTACTTACGGATTTGCTTCAGCTCGCGCTTGATTTGCTTGTGGGCCGTTTTGAGGTAGCGCTCGAGCCGCTGGCTGCGGGCCACCACCACCACGTGGGCGTTGGTCAGGCTCACCGTCGATTCGGCCGCGGCCGAGTTGAGTACCATCTTCTCATCGTCATAGCCGCCGTAGGTCACCCGGGCGTCGAGGGGGCCGCTATTGGCCGGCACTACCAGTTCGAAAATCCCCTCGGCGTTGGTCACGGCCATTTGTTTGGTGGCGGTGAGAATGATGACAGCCCCGGGCAGCACGCCAGCGGCATTGGTGATTTTGCCGGTGAGCACCGTTTTTTCCGACGCCTTGCTCACGCCGGGCGTTTCGCTGCCGCCCGTGGTTTCGTGGCCGGCTGCGGCCGATGCAACGCGGGCCTGGGCCGGGTTCAGGCCGAAGGTGCAGGTGAACAATACGGCAGCAAAGAGGAGAGCAGAGCGCATAACAGTGAGCGAGTTAGGTGGTGATTGGCGTTGCGGTGATTGAACGATACAAATGTAGACTTGCACCCAAGGCCCCCTGTCGCGGCTTCGCTTAAGCCTGCCGATTCGTGGATGAATCGACCGGATTCCTAAATGAACGCAACGCCGCTGGCCCCGCTCGTCCCGGAAACGGCGGCCGTTGAGTATCTCTCCTATTGTTGCGGTTTGGCGCGCTAGTCGATGTAGAGACGCAACATTTTGCGTCTCGTCGTTGAACGATACTGGCCGAACGACAACAACTGGACGAAACCTCAACGGCGCGGCCGACGAGACGCAAAATATTGCGTCTACACATCGTTCACACTAACCTTGAATTTATTCAAACCGGCAGCAACTAACTACTTTCCGGGTCGGATTTAGCGCCAATACCTTCGGCCAGCCGACGCAGCGGTTGGTACAGCAAATGCTGCCTTTGGCGCGGCGGGCCCGGGCCGTTTCGGCCGGCGGGGCCAACTTGTAGGTTCTACTGCTTTCACTTGTTTTCATGCCCGCCTTACCTGCCCATTCTGCCCCTACCACTTTAGCCGAAGCCCTCGCCCAGCTGGAGGCCCTGCGCGCCCTCGCCCGGGTGCCCGAGGAAACCCCCAATCCAATTCTGCGCTTCAGCCCCGCCGGCGAGCGTCTCTACGCCAACGCGGCCGCCCTGGCCCTGCAAAGCCAGTTGACGGAAACCGCCCACGCGACCCTCTACGCTGAGCTATGGACCGCTGCCGGGCCGGCGCTGGCCGCCG
>NZ_BAAGZM010000463.1:0-3516 GCF_054778495.1 Hymenobacter agri | reverse complement strand
GCAACGCGCTGCGCCTCACGACCATCCCGCCGCGCAGCAAGCTGCCGCTGGCCATCACGGTTGTAGCCTGGCAACGGGGCCGCAGCGGCCCCAGCCCCGTGCAAACCGCCGAGCCGGTAGAAATGACTTTCCACGTAAGGCGCTAAGGTGTGTGGACAGTAGCTAAAAAGTGTGTTTTGCCACTTTCAGGGCAGTTCTGCTTACAATCTGCTCGTCCACTTTGCTCCTGCCAGGCAATTGGCTCTCGCAAATCCAAAGACACTGAATACCACACCTGTTTTCAATGAATTGACCAAAATATACGCATTTGAGAAATTCTACCTAAATATTATTGACTGATAATCTGCAAGTTGATATTAGCAGTATTGTGCCGCAACGCGGCAGTCATGCGGGGTTAAGCAGGGTGATGCGGCGTTGCATTTTTCAATTTATCACAACCACTATACAGCGGCATTTAACAGGGCAAACGCAGGGTCTGCAACTGCTCTATTAAATGCCGTTTTATACAGCCTTACTGCAAAGTCGCAATACCTCAGATGATAGATGCGATTTTGTATTTATTTGATAAAAAACAATGGCATTGCATTACAAAAAAATCATGCATTACTTTAATGGTGCAGCATGAATAAAACGCCGATAGGCGCAAAAAACAATCTTCCGCGGGGTTTTTTAACTCATTCGCCAATCCAAAATCGTTGTTTGGCGAAAACGACTATGCGCGTTGAGGCGGATAGTAATTTTGCACAAAACAAATACTTTCATTTTTTTCAATCTAAGCAAAACCATTCGTTCTATTGAATCGCCTGGTATTTAACGACCTACCTAAATACTTGTCTAATGCATAAAATGACAACATTTCTACTTCCTCGTTGGGCACTGCTCCTGGTGGCACTCACCGGTGCCACCCTAAAGGCTCAGGCCCAGCAGTGCGCCAATCCCGGCCGTGATGGCCGGGTGACGCTGACCACATCGGCCAGCCCCAATACCTACTATCCCAGCAACGGGGCGCAGACGGTAAATGCCGGCGCTACGTCTATCAGCCTGGGTATGGCCACGGGGGCTACGACGCCCATTGCGGTCGGCGACCTACTGCTGGTCATTCAGATGCAGGGCGCTACTATCGACGTTTCCAACACTAGCAGCTACGGCACCATTAGCAGCACGGGCTACACGGCGGGTACGTATGAATACGTTACGGCTGCCAGTGCCGTGCCCCTGAGCGGCGGCACTCTGACCCTGGCCACGGGCCTGACCAACGGCTACGTGAGCGCGGTGGCGACGAGCAGCAATGGGCAGCGCAGCTTTCAGGTGGTGCGCGTGCCGCAGTACAGCAGCCTCACGCTGGCCACCAACGTGAACGCCACACCTTGGAACGGCAGCTCGGGCGGCCTGCTGGTACTGGACGTAGCCAACCAAACCAATCTGGCCGGCTTCACACTTAGTGCCACGGCAGCGGGCTTTCGGGGCGGCGGCGGCCGGCGCTTGTTTGGGGATGGCAGCCGGAACGCTTACTTCGTTAACGATTACCGCACCCCCGGCAGCACCACCAGCTCCGGGGCGGATGCCTCCGGCGCGGGCTCGACCATCGGCGGTATCGACACCGAAGTGCCCGGCTCCAACGGCACAAAAGGCGAAGGCACGGCGGGCACGCCCCGCTACGTGAACAACAACGGCACCTTGCTTGATACCCGCACTAGCTACAACGGCCTGCCTAACGGACTCAATGATGGCTACCCTGGGGGTGACAACGCCCGCGGGGGCCCTGCCGACGCCGGCGGGGGCGGCACCGACGGTTCGCCATCAAATACGAACGCTACCGATGGTTCGCCGCAGATAAATAACCGCAACAGTGGCGGCGGCGGCGGCGCCAACGGCGGTACCGGCGGGCGGGGCGGCAATTCTTGGACCAACAACCTGGCCATCGGCGGGGAGCCCGGCGCGGCTTTTGCCGTGGCAAGCCCCAGCCGGATAGTACTGGGCGGCGGCGGCGGCTCGGGTTCTACCAATAACGGCACCAACGATGCAAACCGCACGGGCATCTACAGCAGCGGCGGGGCCGGGGGCGGCATCGTGATACTGCGCACGGCAACCATCAACAGCGCGGGCGGCACTATCACGGCCAATGGCGCAGGTGCTCCGTCTGCTACTACCGCCAATGCTACTAAAGTAGCCAATGACGGCAGCGGCGGCGGCGGGGCCGGCGGGGCCATTCTGGTAACGGCTACTACGGCCACCAATATTTCCTCCTTAACCCTCACGGCTAACGGCGGCGAGGGAGGCAGCAACACGCAGGGCGGCACCGTGACGGAGCACGGTCCGGGCGGCGGCGGCGGCGGCGGTATTATCCTGACCACTGGCTCGGCAGCCAGTGCGACGGCAGCGGCAGGGGCTAATGGGCTTTCCAAGACCGTGGCCATCCCGGCGGGCGTAGCCTATGGGTCGGCTCCGGGAGCTACCGGCGTAGTGAACACCAACGTCAGCGCCAGCATCACCAACAGCGTGGCCGGTGCCAGCTGCCCGGCCGACGTGACGACGACCATCACCGGTCCGACCACTCTGAATGCGGGCCAGCCCACGGGCACGTTCACGGCTATTTTCACCAACAACGGCACCAGCAACGCCAGCCTGGTGACCCAGGTGGTGACGCTGCCCAGCGGCGCGACGTTTACCACCGACCAGCTAGCGGCTATCACGACGGCCTACCCGGGCACCGTGTACAGCGCGGGTGCCAATACGCTGACCTTCCCCACGGCCACGACGCTACTGCCCGGACGCAGCGATGTCTTTACGTTTACTTTCACGGCACCGACCACGGCCACTACCAGCGCCAGCATCGCCAGCAACGTGACGACCGGGGCCAACGAAGGGGCCAACGCGGCCCCCAACGCGGCCGCGCAAACCCTGACCGTAGTGGGCGTAGCCAACGCGGCTACTACCCTGAGCACCAGCGCTACTTCCATCGCCAGCGGCTCGACGGTGACGCTGACAGCGGGCTTCAACAACGTGCTCGGTAATGCCTTGGCGGCGAGCGTAGTGGGCCAGGTGCAGCTGCCGGTGGGCCTCACCAATGTGACGACCAGCGGCGGCACCTATGATGCCACGACGGGCGTAGTGACCTACAACATCGGTACGCTGGCGGCGGGCGCTTCGGCCACCAGCCTCACCATCAGCTACACCCAGCCGGCTACCGGTACGGTGGTGGCTACTGCTTCGGTGAGCACTACTTCGAACGAGGCGGGCCAGGTGAGCAACAACCAAGCCTCGGTTTCAGTGGCCCCGAGCGTTACCTCGGACGTGGCTACCGCCCTTAGCGGCCCCACCATGGCTACGGCGGGCAGCGAAGTGACCTTCAACGTGACGACCAGCAACGCCGGCACCGGCGTGAACACCAACGTGGTGCAGACCGTGACGCTGCCCAGCGGCGCGACCAACGTGTATGCCACCGGCGGCGGGGTAGTGAGCACCACGGGCGGCATCACGACCGTGACCTTTCCGGCCATCGCGGCGCTGGCGGCG
>NZ_BAAGZM010000462.1:0-3526 GCF_054778495.1 Hymenobacter agri | reverse complement strand
CGCTGCGCCGCGAGCTGCCCGAGTTGCCCATTTATGAGCTCGACGAGCGGTTTACCTCGCGCATGGAGCACGCCGCCATGCTGGCCGGCGGCCTGGGCCAGAAGGCCCGCCGCGACAAGGCTACCGTCGACCGCGTGAGCGCCACGCTTATTCTGCAATCTTTTCTCGAATCGCCGCTGATGCGGGAAGTTTGAATCAACCATCAGGCGGTCATGCTGAGCGTAGCCGAAGCATCTATACCGCCGAAGTAAACCAATTGAGAGAATTAGTTGTGCAGTAGAGATGCTTCGGCTACGCTCAGCATGACGTTCTCTATTAATTACCTATTGCCATGATTTACCCCATTGTTGCCATTGGCGACCCGGTGCTCAAAACCAAAGCCAAGAACATTCCGGCCGATATGCCCGCGGCCGAACTGCAGAAGCTGATTGCCGACATGTTCGAAACCATGTACTCGGCCAGCGGCGTGGGCCTGGCCGCGCCCCAGATTGGCAAGGCGGTGCGGCTATTTGTGATGGATTCGGGCCCGATGGTGGACCTTGACGAGGAAGACCTGGCCGAACTGGAAGAAGGCGAAGTGCCCGAAGCCGGCATCAAGCGCGCCTTCATTAACCCGCAGATGGTGAGCGAAACCGGCGAGCAGTGGAGCTTTGAGGAAGGCTGCCTGAGCATCCCCGGCATCCGCGAATCGGTGACGCGCTGCGCCGACATCGTGCTGCGCTACGAAGACGAAAACCGCCAGGTGCACGAGGAGGCTTTCTCGGGCATGGCCGCCCGCGTCATTCAGCACGAGTACGACCACCTCGAAGGCATCCTGTTCACCGATAAGCTCTCGGGCTTCAAGAAGCAGTTGCTGAAGGGCAAGCTGGCCCGCATCAGCAAGGGCGACGCCCGCCACGACTACCGCATGAAGTTCGCGGGGGAGGGCCGGCGGCGCTAACCGTCAGAATTTTACGAAAGCAGCACGTCATGCTGAGCGGAGGCTGCGCCTCCGCTCAGCATGACGTGCTGCTTTGGATATCTGAAATTCAGTCCCGGAATCGTACCTTGTTTGCCGTGAAAAAATACGGCTACCTTTTTCTACTCTGCTTGCCCCTGCTCTTCGTTGCCTATCGGGCGCAGGCCTGGGGCTTTTTCGGCCACCGCCTGCTGAACCGGCTGGCCGTGTACACGCTGCCGCCGGGCATGATTGGCTTTTACAAGGCCAACATCGACTACCTCACGGTGAATGCCACCCGGCCCGACTCGCGCCGCCTGCTGGTGCCCGGCGAGGCCCCCAAGCACTTTCTCGACGTGGACCGCTACGGCGACAGCGCCGAGTTCAAGCTGCCGCGCAAGTACGCCGATGCCGTGGCCCGCTACGGCGAAGACTCGCTGCTGCGCCACGGCATTGTGCCCTGGAACGTGGTGAGCATGAAAAACCAGCTCACTGCCGCCTTCAAGGCCAAGGATACCGACCGGATTCTACGCCTCTCGGCCGACATGGGCCACTACATTGCCGATGCCTGTGTGCCACTGCACACCACCCGCAACTACAACGGGCAGCTCACCGGCCAGCGCGGCATTCATGGGCTGTGGGAGTCGCGCCTGCCCGAGCTGCTGAGCGCCGATTACGACCTGTTCAGCGGCCGGGCCGAGTACCTGGCCAACCCCACCGATGCCATCTGGGGCGCCGTGATTCGCTCGCACGCGGCCGTCGATTCGGTGCTGCGCTTCGAGAAGCAGCTCACGGCCGAGTTCGGCGACGACCAGAAATTTGGCTACGAGGAGCGCGGCAACAAGGCCATTCGCACGTATTCGCGCGATTTCAGCAAGGCCTACCACGCCCGGCTGAATGGGCAGGTGGAGCGCCAGTTGCGCTACGCCTCGGGCCTGATTGGCGACTTTTGGTACACCTGCTGGGTCGATGGCGGCTCGCCCGACCTGCGCCAGCTGCAGTACCAGCCCTCCGAAGCCGAACAGCAGCGCCTGGAGCGTGAGGCAAAGGAAACCGCCGCCGCGCCGGTGGCCGGCAGCGCCCCAGGGCACGATGAGTAGTGGTAAGATGGTGAGTTTGATGTTCTATTTGTGCCGCATGCGCAACCAGAACATCAAACTCACCACTTCACCTTAATGCTTCCGTCTGGTGCACCATGTCCAAATCGACCACGGCGATGCCGTCGTCGCCCACCTCGTAGGCGCGGATGAAGCGGCGGTGCCACTCAATTTCGTCGTGGGTGTAGGAGTTGCGGGCGTGCACGTCTTGGGCGAAGGTGTCGTCGTAGGCTTTTAGCTGGATGATGATTTCAACGTCGAGGCGCGCGTAGTCGGCGGCGGTGAGGCCGTGGAGCGGGCTTTCCGGCGTGATATCGTGCACAATGGTCCAGCTCAGGGGAAAGAAGCTGATGGCGTCGCGCTCAAGCGGCAGCAAGGCGTAGCGCTGGTCGTTGGTAGCCTCGTCGACGGTTTTGAGCAGCACGCGGGCCTCCAGGTTGATGAGGATGTTGTTGCGCTGGTTGGCGATGCGAAACTGCAGGCAGGGCGTGCCGTTGGCCCGGCGGCTGATGATGGCGGAGTTGCTGAAATGAATGCGCGCCGTGGGCCGCGAAAACCGTCCGTAGAGCAAGCCCGTGGCCAGCGCGAACGTGAGCACGCCCACCAGTGCCTCCACGCTGCTGAGGAAGCCGGTGGCGTTGGTGCCCGGGTACACGTGCCCGTAGCCCACGGAGGTGAACGTTTGAATGGAGAAAAACAGCGCGCTCAGGAAATCCTGTACGCCGTCGTGCGGGGCGGCCACGCCGGGCAGGTCTTCCAGTCCCAGCGCCATAAAGGCTAGGGCGAAGGCCACGTTCAGCACCGAGAAAAAGGCCACCACGAGGCCGATAAACGGCCACCAGTCCATCTGAATAAGCCACTGGTAGGGGTCGTGGCGGTGCGGGCCGCCGCGGCGGCGCACGTTGAACGAGCCGTCGTGGTTGATGGCGCGCCGGGTGCGGCGCGAAAATTTTTCGCCGATGCCGGGGTCGAGCGTGGGCATGAGGTCGGGGCAGAGTGGTGAATTAGCACAACAAAAAAACGCCAGACCGGGCGCAGTCGAAACGGCGTTTTCGCCTGGCAGCCACTTTAGGCCGCGTATGCCAGTCGCTGCCGTGCCCTGCACGGTTGGCCCGGCACCCATTTTTGAGACGCCAGGGCGACCACGAAGCGACACACCGGCTTAAGAAAAATTAATGTCAGCTTCAGGCCGTCCTCAGGGCGCGATAGAAATTTTGTATCGTCGGAAGAGCAACCGGAGTTCGCCGACGCTGACAACGCAACTTTTCATCCCACCTATCTTATTCGTCAATCCCATGAACAAGCCCTTTTATTCGGTCGCCCTGCTGGCCGCCGCCCTGCTCGCCGGTCACATTCAGGCCGATGCCCAGACTGTAACTAAGGTAAAAACCAAAACCTCCAAATCAGCTAAAGCCACCGCTGGCAGCCTGGCAACCCCGCCCCCGCCGCCCGCCGAAGGCGAAGGACCGGAAGGCCCCGACGGTCCCCGCCC
>NZ_BAAGZM010000461.1:0-3527 GCF_054778495.1 Hymenobacter agri | reverse complement strand
TGCCGGTCTGTTTCGAATCGAGGTTCGAAACAGACCGGCCCCGCGCCCTTTTTAGGTAGCTAACGGTTGGAGCAGGCGCTACACGGCACAGCCCTCGGGGCCGCAGGCGTCGCCATCGGCCAGCGAAACCAGCGCTGGCTTGGCGGGCTTGAACTCCTCGTACACCTTCTCCAGCACCTCGGCAAACAGCTCGCTGGGCTGCGCGCCCGATACGGCGTATTTATCCTCGAACACGAAGAAGGGCACGCCGCGCACGCCAATCTGCTGGGCCTGATACTCATCGAGGCGCACAGCGTTGGCGTAGGTGCCGGCCAGCAGGGCTTCGCGGCTTTCGGTAGCGTCAAGGCCGACTTCAGTGCCGAGTTTTACCAGCGTGTCGAGGTCGCCGATGTTCTGCCCTTCGAGGTAGTAGGCGGCCATCAGGCGCTCCTTGGTGGCATCCTGCTTGCCATGGTGCGCGCCGAGGTGAATGAGTTGGTGGGCCAGAAAGGTGTTGGCCGGAATGGTTTTATCGAAGCGGTAGTTGAGGCCGACTTCTTTGGCGGCATTGGTCATGTAGTCGTTCATGCGGCGGCCTTCTTCCACCGACACACCCTTTTTCTTGGCCAGCGACTCGTGGATGCTTTCGCCGGGAATGGGCTCGAAGTCGGGCGTGAGCTGAAAGCTGTGCCACACCACTTCCACTTCGTCGCGGTGCGCGAAGTCTTTCAGGGCATTCTCAAACTTGCGCTTGCCGATGTAGCAGAACGGGCACACCACGTCGGACCAGATTTCAACTTTCATATCGTTGGGAGTTTTGAAGCTATTGGAAGCTGCTACAAGAAACGGCAGGGCCGAAAAGTTTCGGGCAACTATTTTGTCATCCTGAGCGGAGCGAAGGACCTTGTCACGGCAGAACACTCAAACGGCGCTGGCGTGGCGAGGTCCTTCGCTGCGCTCAGGATGACAAAACGGCCTCACCACAACCTTCGCCCTCAAAGCCCGGTTAACCACCCCGGCCCCAATGCGGCCTTTTCTCCTTCAACCAGACCAATCATCCTCATGGAATATCAAAAATTAGGCTCCTCCGACGTTTCCGTTTCGCGCATCACCTTTGGTAGCTGGGCCGCCGGCGGCTGGATGTGGGGCGGCACCGAGCAGAACGACGCCGTGGGCGCCATCCGGGCCAGCTACGACCTGGGCGTGACCAGCATCGACACCGCGCCCATCTACGGCATGGGCTTCAGCGAAGAAATTGTGGGCGAGGCCATTAAGGGCCTGCCGCGCGACAAGGTGCAGATTCTGACCAAATTCGGCATGCGCTGGAACGAGGCCAAGGGCGACTTCGCCATGAAAACCAAGGACAACCAGGGCCACGACCTCGACGTGTACAAGTACGCGGGCCGCGACAGCATCATCCGCGAATGCGAAGACAGCCTGCGCCGCCTCGGCACCGACTACATCGACCTCTACCAGCAGCACTGGCCCGACGTGACGACGCCCATCGACGAGACGATGGAAGCCGTGAGCCGCCTGCTGGAACAGGGGAAAATCCGCGCCGCTGGCGTGAGCAACTACTCGGTGGCCCAGATGCAGGAAGCCGAAAAGACGCTGAACCTGGCTTCGAACCAAGTGCCGTACAGCATGCTGCGCCGCGAGATTGAAAAAGACGTGGTGCCGTACTGCATTGAGCACAACAAGGCCATTCTGGTGTATAGCCCCTTGCAGCTGGGCCTGCTGACGGGCAAAATGAAGCCCGGCCAGGAGTTCGGCGAAGGCGACCTGCGCAACGGCAACCGCTTCTTCACGCCCGAAAACGTAAAGCGTGTGAATGCCATGCTCAACAAAATTCGCCCGCTGGCCGAAACCAAAAACGCCACCCTCAGCCAACTCGTGCTGCGCTGGACGCTGGCGCAGCCCGGCATCACGGTGGCGCTGGTGGGTGCCCGCAACCCCGAGCAGGCTGTGCAAAATGCCCGCGCCATGGATTTCCAGCTCACGTTTGAGGAAGTGGACTTCATCAACAAGCAGCTGCGCGAGCTGGAGCTGGCGGCGGTGTAAAACTGTCCCCCCGAACGTCATGCAGCGCGCAGCAAAGCATCTCGCCCGCCGCAAGTAATCCAATCGTCGAAACGGCGATAGTTTACTTGCGGCGGGCGAGATGCTTCGCTGCGCGCTGCATGACGTTCTTTTTGTTCAGGCTAGCTTTGGCCGCGCCTTTTTTACGCCTGCCCGCCATGCCCCTCCCCTATCGCCGCCTCGTCGTCAAAATCGGTTCCAACGTTCTCACGCAGGATGACGGCCTACCCGACCTCGCCCGCATGGCCCACCTCGTCGACCAGATTGTGCAGCTGAAAGCGCAGGGTCTCGAAGTCATCGTAGTATCGTCGGGCGCAGTGGCGGCGGGGCGCAGCCTCATCGCGGTGCCCACCCCGGCCGATGCCGTGCGCAGCCGCCAGCTGCTGGCCGCCGTGGGCCAGGTGAAGCTGCTGAGTACCTACGCCGAGCTGCTGGGCCGTCACGGCCTGCTCTGCGCCCAGGTGCTGGTGACGAAGGAAGATTTCCGCGACCGCCAGCACTACCTGAACATGCGCAACTGCTTCCAGGAATTGCTGCAACAGCAGGTTATTCCCATTGTGAATGAGAACGATGTCATTTCCGTCACGGAGCTGATGTTCACCGACAACGACGAGCTGGCCAGCCTCATTGCGGCCCAGCTCGATGCCGATGCGCTCATCATTCTCAGCAACGTCGACGGTATTTTTACCGGCGACCCACGCCTGCCCGGTTCCGAGCTACTGCGCGCGATTGCGCCGGCCGACACCGGTTTCGAGCAGTTCATCACGGCGCAGCGCTCGCAGTTTGGGCGCGGCGGCATGCTCACCAAGTGTCACATGGCACATAAGGTGGCCCGGCTGGGCATCAGCGTGTACATCGCCAACGGCAAAACGGCCGACATTCTGCCCGGCGTGCTGGCGGGCACGGCGCTCAGCACCTGGTTTCAACCCAGCAAAACGGCTTCGGGCAAGAAGAAATGGCTGGCCCATGCCCACAGCGCCGCCAAAGCCACCGTGCGCGTGAATGCCGGGGCCCGCGCCGCCCTCAGCACGCCGGGCAAAGCCGTGAGCCTGCTGCCAGTGGGCATTCTGGCCATCGAAGGCGAATTCAAAAAGGGTGACATTGTGCAGCTGGCCGATGAAGCCGGCCAGTTGTTGGGCCTCGGCATTGCTGAATACAGCCTCGACAAAGCCCTGGAGCGGCTGGGCCACCAGCACCAGCGCCCGCTGGTGCACTACGACTATCTGTTTCTGAATCCGGACCTTGGGTAGAATAAGGTTGGCCGATGTAGAGACGCATATTTGCGTCTCACCGTCTGCTCAATACCATCGGTCGTCGTTCAACGACGAGACGCAATTATGCGTCTCTACATTCCAATAAATCCTCTCCTTGTGGACCTGACGCCCCTTTTTGAAGCCACCCGGCAAGCCAGCCGCGCGCTGGCCGCCTTCGCTCCGGCCGCCACCGACGCGCTGTTGCGCGACCTGGCC
>NZ_BAAGZM010000460.1:0-3529 GCF_054778495.1 Hymenobacter agri | reverse complement strand
CCTGGTGCGGGTGCAGGGCGCGGGCCTGAACGAGGTGCAGCGGGTGGTGAAGGAATAGGTTTACTTCTTCCTGCCAGAAGAACGTCATGCTGAGCGCAGTCGAAGCATCTCTACCGCGTAACTAATCCCGACGATTGAGTTTACTACTGCGGTAGAGATGCTTCGACTGCGCTCAGCATGACGTTCTTTGGTTTTCGTTATATAGCCCTCCCCCGCCGCCCATGCCGCCCCGCCGCAAGCCCGCCCCTGCTCCGCGCAAGCCCACCTACTTCCCCGACGAAAACGTCGCTGAGCGCTGGGATGCCCGCCATCTGCTGGGCCACACCGAATTTGAAGAATTTCGCTTCGTAGGCTGCGATTTCAGCGGGGCCGACCTACGCCGGCTGCGTTTCACCGATTGCCGCTTCGAGCACTGCAATCTGAGCACGGCCCAGCTGGCGGGCACGGCCCTGCAGAACGTGGCGTTCGAGGACTGCAAGTTGCTGGGCCTGCAGTTCGGGGCCTGCCGTGACATGCTGTTTGGCGTGCACTTCGACCGGTGCCAGATGCGTTACGCTTCGTTTGCGGGGCGCACCATGCCGGGCACGCGCTTCGTGGGCTGCCAGCTCGACGATGCCGATTTTGCTGACTCCGACCTGAGCCAGGCCGCGTTTGAGGATTGCGCGCTGGGCGGGGCGGTGTTTCAGAATACCCGGCTGCTGGGGGCTGATTTCCGCACCGCCACCGGCTTCGTCATCGACCCCGAAACCAACCCGCTGGCCGGCGCTCATTTCACCCTGGCCGGCCTGCTGGGCGTGGTGGCCCGCTACCACCTCGTGGTGGAGTAAGAACGAAGCCGAATTGGCGGCCGGATTCGCGCCCCGGTGTAGATTGCGGAGGAATTCCCATCGATGGCCGAAAGCGGCTGCCCCGCGCGCGGGTAGCCTACCCCCTTCGGCCGCATGCCAGGGCCCGGCCCCGGGCGGTAGTGCCGCCCCCGGCGCGGGTTTTCGTTCACCTCGCCAACTATATCCGATGGCCAACCGCCGCGCTTCCATTACCGACCTGGCCAAAACGCTGGGCTTGTCGCCATCTACCATCTCCCGCGCCCTCAGCGACCACGCCGACGTGAGCGAGGCCACCAAGGCCCGCGTGCGCCAGCTGGCCGAAGAGCTGCACTACCAGCCCAACCAGCTGGCCGCCGCCCTGCGCCGGGGCCGCAGCAACACGCTGGGCGTGCTGGTGCCGCACATTACGGGGCACTTTTTCCCGCTGGTGGTGCACGGCATCGCCACTGAAGCCGCTAAGCTGGGCTTCAACGTGATGATTTGCCAGAGCAACGAGGACGCCCGCCAGGAACAGAAGAACATCGACCTGCTGATGAACTCGCAGGTGGAGGGCATTCTGGTGTCGCTGGCCAACACCACCCAGAGCTTCGAGCACTTCGAGGCCGTGCGCCAGCAGAATATTCCGCTGGTGTTTTTCGACCGCAAGGTGGAGGATTTTGAGGGCAGCAACGTGAGCGCCGTGGTGATTGACGACTACCAGGGCGCCTACCAGGTCGTGACGCACCTCATCGAGCAGGGCTGCACGCGTATTGCCCACTTCACCGGCCCGCTGCACCTGAGCATTCACAAAAACCGCCACCAGGGCTACCTCGATGCGCTCGCCGCCCACGGCCTGACCATCGACCCGGAGCTAACCGTGCACTGCGAGATGAACCAGAAGGGCGGCCAATTGGCCATGCGCCAACTGCTGAAACTGCCCGCCGCCCAGCGCCCCGACGGCGTGTTTTCGAGCAACGACCTGGCCGCCGTGGGCGCCCTGCAAGCCGTGAAAGCCGCGCGCCTGCGCTCGCCGCAGGATGTGGCCATCGTGGGCTTCAGCAACGAGGTTTTCACCACCCTCACCGAGCCCATGCTCAGCAGCGTGGACCAGCGCTGCGAGCAGATGGGCAAAACGGCGGTGCAGCTGCTGCAAAAGATGCTCAAAAGCAGCCCCAACCGCACCGGCCCGCCCAAGCCCATCGTGCTCAAGCCCAAGCTACTGGTGCGCGAGTCGTCGCAGCGGCGGTAAGTGGGGCAAATTAGAAGAACGTCACGCTGAGCTTGTCGCAGCATCTCTACCGTGCAAGTAAAATTGATTGCTGCGGCGGTAAAGATGCTGCGACAAGCTCAGCATGACGTTCTGGCTTTAGCCCTTCTACAATCAATATCGTAAGCAGCCATTTGCATCGCTAGTTTGTTATTACCTGCGAAACCCTGCCGCTGCCCGATGCCCGAAGCCACCACTGCCCCGCCCGCTCCCAAAGTCACGCTCTGGACCCCCTTTGCCTACTCCGTGTTCCGAGCCATCTGGATTGCGGGCCTGGTTTCCAACGTGGGCACCTGGATGCAGAATGTGGCCGGCGTGTGGCTCGTGACCACCCTCACCACCTCGGCCCTGCTCGTGGCCCTGATGCAAACGGCTACCTCGCTGCCCGCCTTTCTGCTGAGCATGCCAGCCGGGGCCATGGCCGATTTGGTCGACCGCCGCCGGCTGTTGCTCTTCACCCAAGGCTTCATGTCGGTGGTGGCGCTGGGGCTGGGTGCGCTCACGCTGGCCGATGGCATTTCGGCCTACGGGGTACTGGGTTTCACCTTTTTACTAGGCATGGGCGCGGCCCTGAATGCGCCTATCTGGCAGAGCATCGCCACTGAGCTGGTGCCGCGTCCGGCCCTGCCCTCAGCCATCACCCTGAACGGGGTAAGCAACAACATTGCCCGCGCCATTGGGCCGGCCATTGGCGGGGCCATCATTGCCTACTACTCGGCCGGCTGGGTATTCGTGCTGAATGGAGTGTCATTTCTGGGCACCTGGGCGGTGGTGTATTTCTGGAAGCGCCAGCCCACCGTGACCAACGGGCCGGCCGAAAACTTCATCGGCGCACTGCGGGCGGGGCTGCGCTACGTGCAGTATTCGCCGGCTATTTACGGGGTGCTGGTGCGCACGTTCGCGTTTGCGTTCGGGGCGGCGGCCATGTGGGGCCTCGTGTCGGTGGTAGTGGCGCGGCGGCTGCACCTGAGCTCGGGCCACTACGGCGTGATGCTCTCGTGGCTGGGCGCGGGCGCCGTAACGGGGGCTGTGCTCATGGGCCGGGCCGGCTCGCGGCTCAGCTTCAACCAGCGGGTGCTGCTGGGCGTGCTGGCCTTCGTGGGCACCAACACGGCCCTGGCTTTGGTGAATCAGATTTATGTGCTCTACGCCGTCATGTTCGTGTCGGGCGTGGCCTGGCTGATGGTGATGACCAGCTTCAGCACCACCGTGCAGCTAAGCGTGCCAAAGTGGGTGCAGGCCCGCGTGATTAGCGTGTACATGCTGGTGTTTCAGGCGGGCTTGTCGGTGGGCAGCCTTGTCTGGGGCGAGCTGGCCGACCACCTCTCGCTGCAAACCTCGCTGCTGATTGCGGCCGCCTGGATGCTGGCCAGCACGCTGCTGGCCCTGCCCTTCCCCATGCGCTCGGCCGAGGGCCTGAACCTCGACCCCGCCGAGCACTGGCCCGACCCCGAAA
>NZ_BAAGZM010000459.1:0-3534 GCF_054778495.1 Hymenobacter agri | reverse complement strand
CGGGGCACCACGATGCCCACCTCGTGCCCCTGCCGCCCGGCACCAACGGCCAGCCCGGCGGCGTGCTCATTCTGCTGCGCGACGTAACCGAGCGCGACCGCCTCACCGAAGAAGCCATTCAGCTGCGCCTGCGTCAGCAGCAGGAAGTGCTGGCCGCCATTCTGGCCACCCAGGAAACCGAGCGCAAACGCATTGCCGAGGCCTTGCACAACGGCTTGGGCCAGCTGCTCTATGCCACCAAGCTCAGCCTTGACAATGCCGGCAGCCAGCCGGCTGTGCCGCGGGAGTCGCTGCGCCTGCTCGAAGAAGCCATTCGCAGCACGCGCACCATTTCCTTCGAGCTCACGCCCGGCATTCTGGAGGATTTTGGCCTGCACACAGCCCTCGAAACGCTGGTGAAACGCATTGCTCCGGCCCGTCTGCCCCTGCACCTGCACCTGCGCAACCTCGACCAGCGCCTGCCCGCCCTCATCGAAATTGCCGTGTACCGCACCGTGCAGGAACTGCTCAACAACGTGATGAAGCACGCCCAGGCCACCGAAGTCGAAGTGCACGTAGCTCTGGAAGCCAAACGGCTCTGCGTGAGCGTGGAAGACAACGGCCGCGGCTTCGAACCGGCAGTGCTGGCGGCCGAGCCGCTGGCCGGCATCGGGCTGGCCGGCGAGCGCAACCGGGTGGCGCTGCTCGGGGGCGAGCTAGCCATTCGCTCGCAGCGGGGGCGGGGCACCATCATTAGTTTCGAAGTGGAAGTGTAGGCCGGGGCGGAAGCGCCGGGCAAGGGTCGGGCTTGCAACCCGTGCCGGGAAGCTGCGTCAGATGGCAGGCTCCCGGCAAAACGGGCGGTCGGAAAATTCTCCTGATGCTGAAAATTTACCAAAGCCCAGTCCGCGCCACCAGCCGCCGGGCCCGCTGGAGCCTGTGGCTCTTGTTGTTGCTGGCTACCTCAATGGGCGCGCGGGCCCAAACCACGGGCCGGATTGACGGTACGCTGCTCGACGCGGCCACGCAGCAGCCGCTGCCGTTTGCGGGCGTGGTGCTGCTGCGGGCGTCCGATTCGACCTTCGTAACGGGCGCGCAGTCGCTGGAAAGCGGCGCTTTCACGCTCGAAAAAATACCGCTGGGAAACTATGTGCTGAAGGTCAGCGTGGTGGGCTACCGGGCCGGCCGGCGGGCCGTAAGCCTGACCAGCGCCGCGCCCGAGCTGCACTTGGGCCCGTTGCGCCTGCGCACCGCCGCCACCAAGCTGGCCGAAGTGGTGGTGAAAGGCCAGCGCGCTATCGTGACCGACAACCTCGACAAAAAGGTGGTGGACGTGACCAAGGACCTGGCCGCCACCGGCGGCACCGCCGTGGATGCCCTCCAGAACGTGCCCTCCGTGACGGTGGACCAGAACGGCGCGGTGAGCCTGCGCGGCTCGACTAACGTGCGCATTTTGGTGGATGGCAAGCCCACCGGCGTAACGCTGGACCAGCTGCCGGCCAGCTCCATCCAGAACATCGAGGTGGTGACCAATCCATCTTCCCGCTACGACGCGGAGGGCTCAGCCGGTATCATCAATATTGTATTGAAAAAGGAGCGGCAGGACGGCCTGAACGGCCAGGCCAGCGCCACGGCCGGCACCGGCGACAAATACAACACCTCGCTCAGCCTGAACTACCACCACGGCAAGCTCAACGCCTTCGGCTCGTATGACTGGCGCGACGACCGCCGCACCGGCTACGGCTCGGTGCGCCAGCGCAGCGAAACCGCCGCCGGCCCCGTGGTGCTGAACCAAGACCGCACCGGCGTGTTCCGGGGCATTTCGCACGCCGTGCGCCTCGGCCTCGACTACGCCTTCACGCCCGACCAGACGCTGACGCTGACCGTGCAGCCGCGCTACAACTCGCAGGACAACCGCGAAGCCATCACCTCCACCCAAACCAACCTGAGCACCGGCGACCGGCCCTCGCTGGGCAACACCACCCGCTACAACACCAACGCCGGCTACGCCAGGCAGGCCGATTTCAGCCTCGATTACCGCCGCCTCTGGCCCGAGCAAAAGGGACGCGAACTGACGGCCAGCGCCATTTACACGCCGGTGCTGAGCAACATCGGCGTGAACTCGACGGTGGACTACCGCGACCAGCCTACCGGGTTTCAGCAGCAGCAGTTCGACACGCACTACGACCTGTTCACGGCCCAGCTCGACTACGTGCGGCCGGTGGGGGAGAAGGGCCGCTACGAGCTGGGGGCCAAGAGCATTTCGCGCCGTTCGGATGACGATTACCAGTTTTTCAGCCAGCCCGCGCTGGCATACAATCCGTCGAACCGCTTCATCTACCACGAGCTCATTCAGTCGGCCTACGGCACTTACGCCAACGCGGCCGGTGCCTTCACCTACCAGCTGGGCCTGCGCCTGGAGCAAACCAATACCCGCGGCGACCTGATGGCCACGGCTCCGGTTGAGCCCAGCTTCACGCGCAGCTATTTCAGCCTGTTCCCCAGCGCCGTGCTGGCCTACGACGTGAGCAAGGAGCACCGCGTGCAGCTCAGCTACTCGCGCCGCATCCAGCGCCCCAGCGCCGACGAGCTGAACTCCTTCCCCGACCGGTCGGACCCGCTGAACCTGCGCGCCGGCAACTCCGGGCTGCGGCCCGAATTCGTGCATTCGGTGGAGCTGGGCGACCAGCATTTTTTCGGCGCGGGCGGCTCGGTGAGCGGCACGGCGTTTTACCGGTTCGAGCAGAACACAATTACCAACATCCGCGACCCCTTCTTTTTCGATGCTGTGACGAATTCCGTTGTCACGAACACCACGCGCCTGAACGTGGGGCAGGAAACCAACTACGGCCTCGAAGCGGTGGTGTCGGCTCCGCTTACTAGTATCTGGAAAGTGAGTTTGAACGCCTCGGCTTTTCGGCGCATCATCCAGGGCTCGGCCCCGACCAATGTCGATTTCAACACCAGCAACGTAGTGTACACCAGCCGCCTGAACACCACGCTGACGCCCGTGAAGCAGCTCGACGTGCAGCTCTCGGCCAACTACCGCTCGCCGGTGGTGTCGGCGCAGGGCCAGCGCCTCACGCAGTTCAACGCCGATTTCGCCGCCAAATACAGCGTGCTCAAAGACAAAGGCAGCATCACGCTGCGGGCAGCCGATATCTTCAACACGCTGCAATTCAACTTCAACGCCGCCGGCGCGGGCTTCGAGTCCGTCACGCGCAACAAGCGCGAGTCGCGCATTGTGTACCTGGGCTTTAGCTACCGTTTCGGCAGCGGCAGCACCGTGCCGCGCCCCAAGCGCAAAGAGGAGCCGGCCGATGAGCGCGGCTTTGAGTAGGCCGCGCCTGAACCATCTGCCTTAAATTTGTGGTTCGGCGGGGGCAGCGGTTGTTGCCTGGCTGCTTTCCTAACTATTTCGTCATGCTTGCATCGTTTCGTTTGTTCTTTTTCGCGGCCTGCGGGGCTGCCATTCTGGGGTTGAGCAGCTGCGGCAACACCCAGCCGGCCACTACCGAAGCGGCCGAAACGGCCGCCCCGGCCAAGCCCGCGGCC